>NZ_CAWMDN010000116.1:0-87960 GCF_963866575.1 Aeromonas sp. L_1B5_3 | reverse complement strand
CCGTGGGGGTGTTTCCTCAGTGATTGAGCGTGAAATTGGCTCGATGTTGTCTTCCCCACACCCGTGGGGGTGTTTCTCTTTCAATCTTTCCGATACTGCGTTCAGGGTCGTCTTCCCCACACCCGTGGGGGTGTTTCCTCATAGCGGCGCAGGGCAGCAGGCACCCGCCAGTCTTCCCCACACCCGTGGGGGTGTTTCCGGGTTAGCGGTTCCAGTGAATCGCAGGCGAACGTCTTCCCCACACCCGTGGGGGTGTTTCCCCCAGCCGCCCGCTGGTGATGATGCTGTCGCTGTCTTCCCCACACCCGTGGGGGTGTTTCCACAGGGGCCAGTGATGTGATCATTCCGGTTTGGTCTTCCCCACACCCGTGGGGGTGTTTCCATAGGCCGTTCGATAAAAGTGGCTTTGGTAAAGTCTTCCCCACACCCGTGGGGGTGTTTCCTTCCTCGATAGAGATAGGAGAGCCGAGGAAGCGTCTTCCCCACACCCGTGGGGGTGTTTCTGAAGCTGTACTCGAAGTTCTCCGCTTGCTCTGGTCTTCCCCACACCCGTGGGGGTGTTTCTGGATGGCGGCCAATCCAAAGTTGGTCAAGGCCAGTCTTCCCCACACCCGTGGGGGTGTTTCCATAGAAGAACCGTGGTATCTGGACGCCAAGCCGTCTTCCCCACACCCGTGGGGGTGTTTCTGGCGTCGTGACGCTGACGGAGCTGCCAGGCAGGTCTTCCCCACACCCGTGGGGGTGTTTCCAGAGCGGCCTACCACCGCGCCAGACGGAGATTGTCTTCCCCACACCCGTGGGGGTGTTTCCAACGCATCGAGGGCGGCCGGGATATCACCGTGGTCTTCCCCACACCCGTGGGGGTGTTTCTTCGGCGATCCCGGATCAGCCGCGTCACGGCGTGTCTTCCCCACACCCGTGGGGGTGTTTCTCCTGCGGTACCCAGGGGGTGACGGTGGTATCCGTCTTCCCCACACCCGTGGGGGTGTTTCCTTTCCTTCTCCAGATGGGAGCACTATCTTTTAGTCTTCCCCACACCCGTGGGGGTGTTTCCCGGCCAGCTCTGGAGCGCAACCGATCTTGGTAGTCTTCCCCACACCCGTGGGGGTGTTTCCTGATGTCGGCGCGATAGCCCTCACCACGATCTGTCTTCCCCACACCCGTGGGGGTGTTTCTTTGCTGATCTTGGCCTGACTGAGCTTTCGCTCGCCTTCCCCACCCCCATGGGGGTGTTTCCAATACCGGCGGGTTCGGCGATGTGACCAAGGCGTCTTCCCCACACCCGTGGGGGTGTTTCTTGGCAGCCAGGGTCATTTGCATGCACCTTGCAGTCTTCCCCATGCCCGTGGGGGTGTTTCCAGGTGCATGGCCTGCCGTCTGGGTTCGATATGGTCTTCCCCACGCCCGTGGGGGTGTTTCCCAGTCCAGTTCGCGGCTGTTCTCTGGAGCTGCGTCTTCCCCACGCCCGTGGGGGGCTGCGCAACAAATATATCTGGGGAGGTTGTATATCTCTGTAGCAGTAATTGACTGACCTTAGCGCAAGGCACAACAAACCAATTTCCCAACATCAATAAACAAGAGATATTTCAGATGGTTTTTAACCCTTCGGTTCTAAATAAAAAACGCTCGCGCCGACTGCAGAAAAAACTGCGCGTTGGCGAGTTTCAGGAGTTTGGTTTCACTCTCACCTTCATCATCAACCTCCAACAGAAGGGTTTCGAAGAGGCCCTGGATGACTGGATCGATTACGTTGAATCACAAAGCTGGCGCTTTGGTGGCGGCGGTTCATTATTGGGCAACAGGACTGAGGGTTACCTCTGCCAATTTAATAATCGAACCATGACCGAATCTGATCGGGAAGAGGCTGGAAAATGGTTAGCAGCTCAACCCTGGGTGCTCTCATATCAGGTAGCCCCGCTAAGCGATGCCTGGTATGGCCCATGGAAAGATGAGTCCACCACCGTGTTATCAGACACCTATCAGAAGGAAACTCCCATGAGCGATGACAAGATCTACTTTCCCAACGAGGTGATAGGGCTGCAATTCGTGCAAGGCCTTTCATTGCTGGCAGCCTGGCGCAACTATCGGGGCCTGAGTCAAACTGATTTGGCTGAGCGGGTGGATATTTCACTGAGTGAGCTGGTGGCCATGGAGCAACCGGACTACCAATTCACCCACCAGCAACTCGTACTGCTGGCGGATGCTCTCGGCATTCAGTACGAACATCTGACCGATTAACTGAGCAGGCTGGTCATGCTCCGCCGAGCCTAAAACTTTCTAGATTTTTTAAATGCGGGGTTTTTTGTGGGGTTAGAAAAATCAAAGAGACAAAAACAAATACACAAATTCATTGCAATCAATCACTTAAAACAAACTAACGAGTTCCCCATCGAAGAGCTCAACTGATCCCCTGCCCGACCGGGCAGCACCGATGCACAAGGGCCGCAACTCACGGCGGCCACTTTGATGCGACCTCATCTTCCCTGACGATACACGCAGCCAACCGGCGATATTTCTCCCTGCAAGCTCACCCTTCTGCTTCAAGCAGCAGACACTCATCGGCATCTTCGCTCAATTTGACCAGCCGACTACGCACCAGCCCCAGCTTGGCCAACAGGCCGATTGAGCGCTCGTTGCCCGGCGTGACGATGGCAATCACCTGCCCGATCCCCAACCGGCTTTTGCCATCGGCGATGGCTGCCTGTGCGGCCTCAATGGCGTAACCATGACCGCGATACTGCGGCAGGAAGGCGTAACCGATATCTTCACGGGGCAAGCTGTCGCGTTTGATAAGGCCGCAGATGCCGAGGCTGGCGCCATCTTCCCTGCGCTCGACCAGATAGAGGCCATGACCATGACGGGCATAGCTCACCGCCGGTCCCTGCTGGATATACTCCTGCGCCTGTTCGAGTGTGCGAACTCCCCGATCGCCGATGTAACGATGGAAATCGGCATCATTGAGCAATTCGAGAATGAAGGGGGCGTCGGCGATGGTCAGTTCACGCAGTACGAGACGGGGGGAGGTAATCATGGCAAGGGCTCTCTCAAAACAGGCGAAGTCAGCAGAGTGCCCCCTAGGCAACCGGCTGACAAGCAATAGCGGGCTCACGGCCATGAAAAGGGGACCAACCTCGGCCCCTTTTTACGATGTCACACAGCGGTAGCAGAGCAGTCAGTCAGGCAGCCAGCAACCCGGCATAGCCATTACCCTGCTCGCGCAGCGCAGTGAACTGGGCTGCGCAATCGGCCCAGGAGAGCCCCAGCTTCTCCGCTACCTTGGCAGGCCACTCGGGTGGCGCCTCTTCACCCACATCGGATTGCGCTGCCAGCACGATCGCCAGATGGATCAACCCGGCCTCGGCGGAGAACTCTTTGGCCAGCATGGGATTGTAGTGATACTCCACCGCGTTGCTGATGGTCTCTGGGAACTTCCAGTATCGCGCCATGGCGGCACCGACCTGGGCATAGTTGAAGCCGACCACCAGCTCTTCCGCCTTGGCCCGCCCCTTGTGCAATTCCAGATCGTGAATGTGGTGGACTGTGTTTTCCGGCAGCCCCACATGCATCACCAGTCGGCCAAGGTCATAGAGCAGGGCGCAGGTAAAGACCTCATCCCCCTTCATTCCCTTCTTCACCGCCAGGCGACGCGCCAGCTCCGCCACGTTGAACACGCAGCCCCAGAAATGTTTGAGGTCAATGCCGGGCACCGCAGTGACCGATTCGGTCAGCCCGCAGGCCAGCACCATGTTGCGCACCATCGCCAGTCCAAGCCGCACCGCAGCTTCATTGACGGTACCGATCTGGCGACTGCTGCCGAACTTGGCCGAGTTGGCCAAACGCAGCAGCTTGGCGGAGATGACTGGGTCCTTGTTGATCAGCTTGCTGATCTTCAGCAGATCCGGATCCTTTTCATTGAAGGTCTGGATCAAATCGCGCATCACTTCCGGGATCTGGGGCAGTAGCTTGGGCTCAGCCAGCAGGGAATCTATCGTGGGCATAGGCGTGTCCATCCATGTTATCTGTGTTCCAACCTGTTTGCCGCGGCAAACTCCCGTTAATTATGAGTAACAAATGGCTGCGAGATCGGATTGTTTATGTGGATGGTAAACGGGAGCCGCTCCGCTTCGGGTTATACTGCTCTCCTCATTCACTGATGCGAAAAACCGATGAACGACTCTCAGGAATTTTTTGACGAAGACGCGCTGCTGGAGATGGTGGAGAACCAGCTCAACGACGGTCACCCGCCCCACGTGAAAGCTACCTTGATGAGACTGGTGATGAAGGGCACCCCGCGGGAAGAGGCACTGCAATATATCGCCTGCGCCCTCGGTGCCGAGCTGATGGCGATGGAGGCCGATCAGGGCCCCTTCAATCTGACCCGCTATGGCGAGTTCCTCGACAGCCTGCCCGAGATGCCTTGGGCGGACGACTGACCCGAGCTTGATGACGGATGCAAAAAGGGCGGGTGCCGATGGCCCCGCCCTTTTTGCATCTGCTGAATACCAGGCGATCAGAACTGGGAGTTGATGATCACCTCTTCCCCCAACGCACCTGCCAGCGGCAGTGGCCGGTAGGTGGAGTTGGCCGAGCGCAGCAGACGAATGCCGCGAATACCTATCTCCTGCGCCGCCTTGATGTCGCCATCGGCATCGCCGTAGAAGATCTTCATCTGCTTATCCTTGAGCCACTGCACCTTGGTATTCTGCCCCGGCTGGTCGCCGGCAAAGATCACCGGGTTGAGCTGGTCGGCCGGAATATTCATGGTCTGCTGCAAGGTCTTGCTCACCGTCTCGGTCTTAGTGGCCGAACGACCGGTGACGAAATAGATGTGATCGCCGCGCTTGAGGTGCATAGCGATGAGCGCCTTGCCCACCTCTTTCGGCACACTGAATTCATCCCAACCGTTGTTCATCTTCTCCCAGAAGGCCGGGTTTTTCAGGTAGCTCTCGTCGTTGGGAGAGAACTCCTGCTTGCCGCGATAGAACCCCGGGCTGGAGAAGAGCAGGGTGTCGTCGATATCAAAGCCGACCGTCATTGGCGGCAATCCATCCAGACTCTTGGCAATCTGCTCCACCGAGACCCAGTGGATGGGTGCCTGCTGGGCCAGAGTCACAGTAGTAACACCGACAGGAACCGGCTGGAGCGTAGCTGCCTCACGGGCAACTGCTGGCATGGCGAGGGTGGCAGCCAACAGGGTGGCAAGCAGCGCCGGACGGGCGTTCAGTTTCATAAAAAAGCGCCTTTATCTTCAAACAAAAGAGGGGGCCAATAGTGCCCCCTTGCTGCCTGGCAAACTGTGAATCTCCCGGCAAAAGGGAGCATTTGGCGCCCGACAATTAATCTTTGATTGGCAGCAGATCGGTAAAGACAAAGCCATCGCGCACCACTGTCTCACCGACCCGGATCCCGAGTGGGCGTGCAAACATGGGGCCGTCGTAGGCCAGGGTGTGAAACTCGCCGTTCTCGCCACAGGGGTCAACCCCCTCGGACAGAGCAGCCAGCAGTGCCTCGTCAAACTCATGGCCGCCCAGCGCACCATCCAGCTTTTTCGGATCCAGGGTGCTGATCCTCGCCTTCAACCCCGCCGTCATCATCTGCAGCGCCAGCTCCCGGGTGTTGCTGCCCCAAAGTGGGAAGAGCGGCTCGATGCCGGTACCGGCCAACTGTTTCTCCCGGTAGGCTCGCACATCCTCAAGAAATAGATCGCCAAACGCCATGTGGCGGATCCCCTGCGCAACCACATCGGCGATAAAGCCGGTCATGATGCGGGCGTAATCCTCGTTGCTGCAGGGCCAGGGCAGATCGATGGTGATGAGGGGCAGACCGACACAGGCAGCCTGCTCGGTCAACAGCTGCTTGCGCACCCCGTGCATCGCCACCCGTTCGAACTCCTGATTGAGGGTGGTGAACAGCCCTACTACCTCGATGGCTGGATCTTGCCGCAGCTGATGCAGTGCCCACGCACAATCCTTGCCGCTGCTCCATGAAAGCAGTACCCGTTTCTTTTCCATCAATCCTCCGTCGCGGGGCGCTCCGGTTTTCCCAAAAGGCTGCCCCAAAAAGATGCAAGACAGTGTTGCGAATTGCGCGATTTACATGCAAGCGGCGAGCAGCATACTCTCGATCACCTGTATATGCCCCTTGCCCGGGCTCAACAATAACTAAAAAAACGATGGGAAACATAAGGATATGACGACAGTGACACAACAGTACGATCACGCCCGCCCCCTCAACCGGCAGGACTACAAAACGCTGGGACTGGCCGCCCTCGGCGGTGCGCTGGAGTTTTACGACTTCATCATCTTCGTCTTCTTCGCCGTGGTCATCGGTGAACTCTTCTTCCCGGCCGACATTCCGGAGTGGCTGCGCCAGTTCCAGACCTTCGGCATCTTCGCCGCCGGCTATCTGGCTCGTCCGCTGGGCGGCATCATCATGGCCCACTTTGGCGACCTCATCGGTCGCAAGCGGATGTTCACCCTCAGCATCATCATGATGGCGCTGCCCACCCTGCTGATCGGTCTGCTGCCAACCTATGCGGTGCTCGGTATCGCCGCACCGCTGCTGTTGCTGCTGTTGCGGATCCTGCAAGGGGCCGCCATCGGTGGCGAAGTGCCGGGAGCCTGGGTCTTCGTGGCGGAGCACGTGCCCGCCCGCCGGGTCGGTGTCGCCTGCGGCACGCTCACAGCCGGACTGACGGCCGGCATCCTGCTCGGCTCTCTGGTAGCCACCGCCATCAACCGCGGCATGAGCCCGAGCGATGTGACCGACTGGGGCTGGCGACTGGCCTTCATCCTCGGCGGTGTGTTCGGCATCGTCGCCATGTATCTGCGCCGCTGGCTGCACGAAACCCCGGTCTTTGCCGAGATGCAGGCCAATAAAGCACTGGCCGACGAGCTTCCCCTCAAGACGGTACTGCGCAGCCACAAAAGCAGCGTAGTGGTCTCCATGCTGCTCACCTGGCTGCTCTCCGCCGGGATCGTGGTGGTGATCCTGATGACCCCCACCTACCTGCAGAAGGTCTATGGCATCACTCCGGCCGAGGCGCTGACCGCCAACTCGCTGGCCATCGTTGCCCTCACCCTTGGCTGCATTCTCTATGGCCGGGTGATTGACCTGCTGGGCAGCGGCCCCACCTTCATGCTGGGCTCCCTGCTGCTGGCTGGCTCCAGCTACGCCTTCTATCACGGGATCGCCTCCGGCATGAGCCAGCTGGTGCCGCTCTATATGCTGGCAGGCTTCGCAGTCGGGATTGTTGGCGCGGTTCCCTACGTGATGGTCAATGCCTTCCCGCCGGTGGTGCGCTTCTCCGGTCTGTCGTTCTCCTACAACGTGGCCTACGCCATCTTTGGCGGACTGACTCCCATGCTGGTTACCCTCTGGATGGCAAGCGATGTACTGGCCCCCTCCCACTACGTGGTGAGCCTGTCGGCACTCGGTTTTGTCATCGGCTGCTGGCTCTGGCTGCAGCAGCGCAACCGGCCACAACAAGCGCCGCAAGCGGCCTGACCCGAACAACAAAGCCCCGGCAGATGCCGGGGCTTTGTTGTACTGCTTATGTTCAGTTTGACCAACATAAGATAGCCTCCCTCTGGGGCATGCCACCCGCTCGCCCCCATGACTTTCAACTCTTTATCCGAGGCTCAAGATGTTCTTTCAGGTCGTATTACTCACCTTGCTGGCACTGCTGCCCATGGTCAACCCGCCCACCACGGCCACTCTGCTACTGGGTCTGAGCAAGGGGATGTCGCGCGAGCATGTGCGCCGCCAAGTCAATCTGGCTGCCATCTATCTTTTCTGCACCCTCTGCATCACCTTCTTTATCGGATCCTCCATTCTGGATCTGTTCGGGATCTCCATTCCGGGTCTGCGTCTGGCGGGCGGCCTCATCATCGGCTTTATCGGTTTTCGCATGCTGTTCCCCGCCCCCAGCCAGTCCAGCGGGGTGGAGATCAACCAGAGCATCGCCTTCGTTCCGCTCACCATGCCAAGCATGTGTGGCCCGGGCACCATGGCACTGGTGATCAGCGGTGCAGCCCAGATTGCCGAGCTGCCGGCCGAGTACGAGCGTCTGTCCATCTATGGTGGCGTGGTAACGGCATTTGCCCTGATGAGCCTGATCAGCTGGGGCGTGCTCAAACTGGCCGACCCGGTCTGCAAGATCCTCGGTGCCACCGGTATCGATGCCATGACCCGCATCATGGGCTTCCTGCTGGTCTGCATGGGTATGCAGTTCTGCATCAACGGCATCAAGGAAGTTGCGCAGGATCCGGTATTCCATGGTGCACCTGCGGTTCAAACAACTCCCCATTTGCCGCAAATGGACGGCCATTTTGATCAGCTGCCGAAGCCGCACCAGCAGTGATTGAAAACGGTATCAAAAAGTCCCTGACGATCTGCACTGATCTTGTTCCTGATCATGTTATTGACACATGAATGAGTTAGTTTGTTTTTCATACAGACTGTATTCAGATGGACGCTGATAGGTTTGTTGATGAATACCCACTCAACTTCAGGAGAGTATGCAGATGGATAAGATGCTGACCGAAATAGGGAGCCATAGCCTGTTTCATGAGTACCTGAACGTGGTTGGGGTCACAAGCCCATCCCTCGCCAAGATCGAGCAACGTTGGGAATACAAGGAGCAGGAGCAACTGGTAGCCAAGATCCAGATCGACAAGCAGGGCAACGCCCGCTACTTCATCGACGCCCGCGCAATATCAGTCAACTGATACTCTGTATCCTTACCAGCCCCGGCCCACTGACCGGGGCTTTTTGTTTTCAATGACTCCGGATAACAAAAACCCCGGCACATGGCCGGGGTCTGCATATCGCCGGGTTACGACTCATTTCACTTACTGGGTGCCACCCACGGTGAGCTGATCCAGTTTGAGGGTGGGCTGGCCGACACCGACCGGCACGCTCTGCCCCTCTTTGCCGCAGATGCCGACGCCGCGATCCAGTGCAAGATCGCTACCCACCATGGAGACCTGGCTCATCGCCTCGGGGCCGTTGCCGATCAGGGTCGCGCCCTTGATGGGGGCGGTGACCTTGCCATCCTCGATGAGGTAGGCCTCTGAGGCGGAGAAGACAAACTTGCCGGAGGTGATATCCACCTGACCGCCACCGAAGTTGGGGGCATAAATACCCTTCTTCACCGAGGCGATGATCTCGGCCGGATCGTACTGACCCGCCAGCATGTAGGTGTTGGTCATGCGCGGCATCGGCATGGCGGCGTAGGATTCGCGGCGACCGTTGCCGGTGAGCGGCACCCCCATCAGACGGGCATTCTGCTTGTCCTGCAGGTAACCCTTGAGAATGCCATTCTCGATCAGCACGTTGTAGCCACCCGGCGTCCCCTCGTCATCTATGCTGACGGAGCCACGCCGACCCGGCAGGGTGCCGTCATCGACGATGGTGCAGTGTTTGGAAGCCACCTGCTCGCCGATGCGGCCAGCAAACGCGGAAGAGCCCTTGCGGTTGAAGTCCCCCTCCAGACCGTGACCCACTGCCTCGTGCAGCAGCACGCCGGGCCAGCCGGCGCCGAGCACCACCGGCATGGTACCGGCCGGCGCATCGATGGCGTCGAGGTTGACCAGCGCCTGACGCACCGCTTCGCGCACATAGCCAAAGGCACGGCTCTCCAGCCCGTCCAGTTCGAGGAACCAGTCGTAACCAAAGCGGCCACCGCCACCGGCACTGCCGCGCTCGCGACGATCGCCCTTCTCGGCAATCACGGTCACAGACAGCCGCACCAACGGGCGAATATCGGCAGCTAGGGTACCGTCGGTCGCAGCCACCAGCACCTCTTCATAGACGCCGCTGATGGAGGCCATCACCTGATTGATGGCGGGATCCAGACTTCTGGCGAACTTGTCCATCTGCTCCAGCAGGGCAATTTTCTGCTGCTTGTCGAGGGTCTGCAGCGGATCCATGGCCGGATAGAGCAGGTTCGCTTCGGTGCGCGCCCATGCCTTCACCTTGCCATGAGCACCGGCAGCGGCGATGCCGCGAGCAGCAGTGACCGACTGTTGCAGCGCCAGCAGGCTCAGTTCGTCCGAGTAGGCGAAGCCGGTCTTCTCGCCGCTGACGGCGCGTACCCCGACCCCCTGATCGATGTTGTAGCTGCCATCCTTGACGATGCCATCTTCCAGCATCCAGGACTCGTGCCAGCTGCGCTGGAAATAGAGGTCACCGAACTCCACCTGATGGCTCATCAGGCTGCCGAGCAGCTGCTGCAAGCGCCCTTCGTCGAGGTCGTTGGGGGCCAACAGGGAGGCACTAACCTGGCTCAATAGACTCAATCTTCTTCTCCACTCTCGTAACGAGATGTTTTAAATCGTCTTGCCGACGGGGTGGCAACAAGCCGCGCCATCACAACAAACGGGCATGGGCCAGCACTGGCATGGTGCGATGCAATTCGTCGATAAATCCGGGCTCCATCTGCGCCAATACGGTGCCACGCCCGGACTCCTTGCTGGCCAGCACCCGGCCCCAGGGATCGATCACCATGCTGTAGCCCCAGGTCTGGCGCCCCGTCTCGTGGGTGCCGCCCTGATTGGCCGCCACCACATAACACTGATTTTCGATGGCACGGGCCCGCAGCAGCGGCTCCCAGTGCGCCTCGCCGGTCACGGCGGTAAAGGCGGCAGGCACCAGCAGCACGCGGGCACCGGCACGTGCCAGCTGGCGGTATAGCTCGGGAAAGCGCAGATCATAACAGATCGAGAGGCCAAGGGGACCAAAGGGGGAGTCCACCACCACAGGCGACTCGCCGGGGCTGAATGTCTCCGACTCACGGTAGCGACCATGATTGTCCGCCACATCCACATCGAACAGGTGGATCTTGTGGTAGTGGCCCCTGAGCTCACCGCTTGGATCAAACACCAGCGAGCTGGTGTGGATATGGTCGGAACCTGCGATGGTGGTCGGCATAGCCCCCGCCACCAGCCAAATGCCGTACTCTCGCGCCCATTCCGCCAGTTGTTGCTGAATGGGCGCGGCTCCGCTCAGATCGGTGCTGGGGTCGGGGCCAATCGCCTCGGCACCATCCAGATAGCCCTGCCGTTCACCAAACAGGGCAAAGTTCTCCGGCAACAGCACCAGCAGCGGCCGCTCTTGGGGCAAGGCAGCCAGCTCGGCGGCGATCTGCTCCCGGTTATCCTGCCAGTGACGGCCAGATATCAGCTGTATTGCGGCTAACCACATGACTCTCTCCTTGTCCGCGTTAATCGCGATCCACAATATTCGGGTCTTTATCCATCTCGGCCAGCAGCTTGCGAAGATGATGCCTGACCAAGCCACGCTGGCCCCGTTCCGCCCATTTGAGGCAATCGAACAACTCCCACACCAGCCCATCCCCTTCGGCCATATAGGCAGGAAAGCCCCAATGGCTTGGGGCGGGGCCAGCTACCTCAAGCGCACCAAGGGAGGAGGTTTTATCGAACAGTGGCAAGTAAGGTTTGGCAAGGGGAAACTCAGCCCCCCGATCAAGGATATGGATCTCGATGCTGGACATGTCGAGGAAGATGAACCGCCAGTATGAACTGACCTCTTCATGTCTTCCTTGCCAGCAGTGAAAGACTGCCCGTTCACCCACAATGGAGCGTACAAGAGTCTCCCCCTGTTTATGAAAGCCAGGCTCGGCCAGCAACAAGACATCGACATCAGACACCCGGTCTGCGTTGCCCTTTGCAAGCGACCCGACCACAACCCCGGCATCAATCGCAGGATGGGCTTTGCCATGTTCCACGACGGCCTGCAACAACGCGAATTGAAGCGGTGGAATCTTGTCCCCGCGCTCATCCTCCATCATGACGGAACCCCGACAGCAACCGCATCCCCGGGTTGCAGGGTGTAATCCAGCACTATGATGCGCTCCAGTACCGGGCGGAAGATGGCCTTGAGAGCATCGTGATCAGGGTGGGGCAGATAGCGCTGGCGGGCAGCCTCGTCGGCGAAGGTCATCAGCACGCTGTGGGTAAACCCCTCGGCCCGCCCCTCCGGGCTGTCATCCTGGCCCCACTCGACGGCTGTCACACCGCTGACCTGATGGGGAATGTCCAGAAAGGCGGCTCGCACAGCCTCAATCTGGTCAGGCAAGGTGCCTTGTTTGAAGGCGATCAGCAGGATATGTCGGATCATGGCTCACTCCTTGTGATGGTGCAGGTCAGGGCTGGTTCGGGCTACCCGGTTGCGGATTCAGCAGAAAGGGAGTGCTCTTGGCCGCAGGCAGCTTGGGCGCCACGGCATCGACTGCCTCTTTCTGCTGCTGGTTGAGCTTGATGCGAGCGCGATCCCGGCCAGCTTCGATCAGCTTGGGATCGTCGAGCGGGCCCGAGATGCGAAAATCGATGCGGGTCACCACATCCACCACCGGCTCCAGCAGCTTGGAAAGGGCCAGTACATAAAGGCCGGTCACCGGCGTGATGGAGAAGGCGGCCACCACCGGCAGGGTCCCCCCCAGATTGGGGGAGAAGCTCAGCTCGTAATCGAGCCGCCAGCGCACCAGATCGGCAATCCCCTCGCCGCGCAGATTGCCGGCGGCCCCTTTCATAAAGAAGTCCTGATTATCCACCACCCCCTGCTTGATCTTGGCAGAGGCAGACATGGATTCGAAATAGAAGCCCTTGTCGAACACATCGCGAAAATCGAGGCGCAACTTGCGCAGCAGGGAATCGAGGCTAAGCAGAGAGAGCAGCCGGGCCCCCTTGTCGTTCACTTCGCGCAGGGTGCCGCCTTCCAGCTGATAGTTGGCACTGCCCCCCAGCGTTGGCAGGTTCGGGCGGTAGGGCACATCCTGCCAGTTGAGATCAAAGGCGAGGGAGCCGGGCGCATCACCGATGGGCGAGGTGTAGCCGAGCCGCTTGAGCAGCAGTTCGCTGTTCTTGCTGGTCAGCTTGCCACGGGCCCGGGTCTCCATCCGGTTGCCATCGGCCAGCCAGTCGACGCTGCCGGTGAGTTGGCTGCCAGCCAGCCGGATATCCAGATCCTTGAGGGTCACCTTGTTGGCGCCCGGCAGCAGCTCACCTTTCACTTCGCCAAGCGGCAGCTCGCCAAAACGGCAATCAACGCAGCTCACCCTCAACCAGGGGATGGAGGCCATGATGGCGTTATCCTGTTTGGCGTCGGGATCCGGGCTCAACTCTTCGCTCTTGCCGGACCAGTAGATACGGGCAAACTTGGCGTCGACCGGGCGGTTGGCCACCACAGGAATGCGGATCACCCCCATCACATCGGGACTGTCGAGCATCACCTCGGTCGCCTGATTGACCGGCCCCACCGTGAAGTGAGTCGCCTTGATGGTGGCGCTGCCGATATTCGCCCGCGCCAGCCGGCCATCCACCCACCACTCCTGCGGCAGGAAAGAGGGGCCAACCACGGCAGTACCGGTCGGCGCATTGCCGGAGGGCAGCCACTGCTTGAGTCGGGCCAGCCAGCCGCCGACATCAGCCTCCTGCTGGTTGATGGCGAGCAGCATGGGAACATCGCGCAGTACCCGCGCGCCCGGCTGGCCCACATCGACCCGCACCCGGCTCAGATAGGGCACACCTTCGCCGTAAACCAATCTGGTCTGCATATCCACATCCGCCCCCAGCACGGCGCGAATATCGGCACTGCCATCCCGGCCACGAGCGATCACGGTGAGCGGCAGGCGGCTGCCACTGCTCTTGGCCAGCGGCGAAGGGAGATCGAGCGCCATCCCCTGCAGAGTGGAATCGAGGCCCAGCTGGAAGCTGAACGGCTTGTCATCGGGCAAGGTCAGCCCCAGCTTGCCGCCCCAGTTGCTGCGGCCGTTGAGGATGCCGTATGAGGAGATGGCAGCGGGCTGGCGCCGGCTATCCCACTGGCCTTTGAAATCGAGGTCGACCTGATAGCGGTCAGGATGCTGGCGCCCCTGATAGTTGAGAGTGAGCGGCTGATTCCACAGGGTCGCCCTGAGGTTGCTGAAGCGGGTCTGCTCGTTGTCATATTCGAGCCGCCCCTGCACCTTCTCCAGCGGCAGGTCCAGACTGGCGACCCGCACCTTGTTGTTGTTGAAGGTGGCATCGCCGCTCGCCTTCACCTCGCTCTCGCCGTCGAGGGGGATATCGAGCTTGAGCGCCCCCTTGAGTGGGCCACGCACCTCGATCTCCTCCAGCGCCTGTCCCACCGAACTGCCCAACGGGGAGTCCTGCAGATAGTCGCTGATGGCTTTGCCCTCGCCCTGAACCTGCGCATCCACGTAAAGATGGCCACCCGGTGCGAGATCGGGGATCCAGGCATGCACCGAATCCGAGCTCGCCTTGCCCAGTTTGGTAGAGCGGCTGCGCATATCGAGGCTGGCATTCTGGAACAAGAGATCGATCTGCAGGTCGGTAAGTGGTTGCCAACCGGGGAAGAATTCGTAGGTGGCCTGCTCCAGCGGCACCGCGACCTGGAAGATGCCCTCACCCTTCTCGTAGGGGAAATCCCTGAACTCGCCATACCAGAGCAAGTCGGCCCCCTTGGCCCTGCCCCCCTTGATGGCACCACTCAGGTAATCAACCAGCTCCTTGTCCATCACCTGCAGCGGGAAGTAGCGATAGGCATGACCCGCATTCTTTACATCGATGCGGCCGGTCAGCGCGAGGAAAGGGTGCTCGAACAGATCGAGGCGAAAGCGGCTGGCCAGGGTCAGATCCGGGTTATCCAGCGCGATATCCTGCCCGTAGATCACCCAGCCTTGTGTCTCGCGCCACCAGTCGAGACGGGCCGAGAAGCTGTCGACCGGGATCGGCTCCTTGAAGTGGCGGGCCGGATCCAGCGTGTCCTTGGCCAGCGCCAGTCTGGCACTGCCTCCCGTTGGCGTCAGCCAGAACTCGCCGTTGAGATCCTGCATCCCGGGTACATCCTGCCACGCTTTGAGGCGCACCTTGCTGAAACGACCACTGAGGGAGAGATCCTGCCAATTGGCGTTGGCCAGCAGGGTGAGGTCCTGCACCGAGCCCTGCGGATTGGTCTGGCGCAGGGTCTCGCAGAGCGTCGGGTAGAGCGCCGAGACCAGCTGACTCATCTGGGTGATCTTGTCGAACTCTATGCTGGGCAGATAGCCCTGCACCCGATCCCCGATCCGCTCCAGCTGCAAGCGGCTCTGCAACCAGGGCTGACCATCCAGCTTGAAGGTGACGTTGTGGCTCGCCAGTTGCCAGTCGGTGCCGTCCCGGCGTAGCTGGATCTTGCCGCCATCGAGGCCGAAACGGTGCATATCCCCGTTCTTGGGATCCTTCCAGATCAGGTAGTTGGATCCGAATGCCAGCAGGGTATTGCCCAGCTGACCGTTGGCGAAATCGCTCCAGAGCTGAAAGTCGAGCAGACCGGTGATGGTCGGCTCGCCAGCGTGGATCCGCGCCAACATGGGGCTGATATCGAGGCGGTTGGCGCCAAGATAGAGCTGCCCCTTGAGGCGATCGAGACGCGCTTCCGGTGCTTCAACATCAAGGATCAGGTCGAGGGTGCTCTCGCCCACCCCGTTGATGAGATAGGCCTTGCCGACCCCCTGATGGCGCTTGCCGCGGTTCTGCCAGCGCAGATGGGCGATATCGAGTGCCCGCATGTCACCGAGCGCAGTAGTGACGCTGAGGCGGGTATCGTGCACATCGAAGGTGGAGAGCTGGGTCAGCAGAAAGCGCAGCAGGGCTCCCTGCTGGGGATCGCCGGATGGGCTGTCGTCAGCCGGTTGGCTGAAATCGAGGGTGATGTCGCCATCGCTCAGGATCAGCTCGCCAAAGACCGGCTTGAGCTGGTTGAGGGTGCGCCAGAAGTCGAGATGAACCCAGGCCTTGCCGAGCTTGATGGTATAGCGCCTGGAGTCGGGGGCGACGGCGAGCTGTTGCAGCTCGAGGGCCGGGCCGGACTGTGTCCAGCTCAGCCCAATCTGATCAACGCTGACCTTGATTTGCGAATCGCCGAGCAGAGAGTTGATAAGGCTCTCCCGGTACTGATTCAGCAAAGGGCCTCCGACCCGTACCAGCGTGACCAGCATGGCCAGCAGTACGAACAGAACCCCCAGGGCCAACCAGCCCCGACTCAGCCAGCGATAGACCAATTACATCATCACCACGTCGAACTGCTCCTGACCACAGAGGGGTTCGCTCACCACCCGCACCTGCTTGCCGATGAATACTTCCAGCTCTGCCAGACTGTGGGACTCCTCGCCATGGAGATAATCGGCCACCGCAGGCGCGGCGTAGACGGTGAACTGATCCGCATCGTAGGCGCGATTGACCCGGATGATCTCCCGCAGGATCTCGAAGCAGACCGACTCCACCGTCTTGACCCGCCCCCGCCCCTTGCACTCGGGACATTCGGAGCAGAGCACATGCTCCAGACTCTCGCGGGTGCGTTTGCGGGTCATCTCCACCAGACCGAGCTGGGAGAAACCGTTGACGTTGGTCTTGGCTCTGTCCTTGGACAACGCCTGCTCCAGACTGTGCAGCACCCGACGGCGGTGATCCTCGGACTGCATATCGATGAAGTCGATGATGATGATGCCGCCAAGATTGCGCAGGCGCAGGTGACGGGCGATGGCCGCCGTCGCCTCGACGTTGGTGTTGAAGATGGTCTCTTCCAGATTGCGATGGCCGACAAAGGCGCCGGTGTTGATATCCACCGTGGTCATGGCTTCGGTCTGGTCAATGATGAGGTAGCCGCCGGATTTGAGCTCCACCTTGCGCTCCAGCGCCCGCTGGATCTCGTTCTCCACATCGTAGAGATCGAAGATGGGCGACTCGCCGGGGTAGTACTCCAGCTTGCTGGCCAGCTCCGGCACGTACTCCTCGGTGAAGCGCTTGAGCTGATCGAAGCTCTGACGGGAGTCAACGCGGATCTTGTCGAGCTCGGCACCGACGAAGTCGCGCACTACCCGGAATGCCAGGCTGGGATCCTCGTAGAGGATCTTGCAGGGGGGATACTTCTGCTTGCGCTCGAGGATCTTGCGCCACAGCCGTTTCAGGAATGCGGCATCCTGCTCCAGCTCCTGCTCCCCCACCCCTTCGGCGGCGGTGCGGATGATGTAGCCGCCCAGCTCATCCACATAGCCGGCCACGGTACGCTTGAGACGCTCGCGCTCGGCTTCGGACTCGATACGCTGGGAGACGCCGACGTGGGCACTGCCCGGCATAAAGACCAGATAGCGGGATGGCAGGGTGATGTCGGTGGTGAGACGGGCCCCCTTGGTGCCCAGCGGATCTTTCACCACCTGCACCATGATGTCCTGCCCCTGACGCACCAGCTCGGCGATGTTGCCGACCTGAAACTGCTCTTTCTCCTTTACCGCCACACACTCGGTGTGGGGGACGATATCGGAGGCATGCAAAAAGGCCGCCTTGTCCATGCCGATATCGACGAAGGCCGCCTGCATGCCCGGGAGTACCCGGCTGATCTTGCCTTTGTAGATGTTGCCGACAATGCCGCGCTTGGCCTGACGCTCTACGTGCACTTCCTGCAGCAGACCGTTTTCGACCAGGGCGACCCGGGTTTCGGAGGGGGTAACGTTAACCAGCAGTTCTACCGACATAAGTAACCTTGCCTGTTCCAGTTTTGAATTCTTATACAGCCAATCCGGTACAACGCGCGCAAGGACGAACGCAGCAGCACAGCTGACGGGAAATTACCTGAGCTGTTCCAGATGATGCTTGATCAGCAGATCCGTTTCCAGCAGGGGCAGGCCGACCACGGCGCTGTAGCTCCCCTCGATACGGCTGACGAACTTGCCAGCAATACCCTGAATGCCGTAGGCCCCGGCCTTGTCACAGGGCTCACCGGTCTGCCAGTAGGCCTCGATTTCGGCCTCGTCCAGCTTGCGAAATGCCACGTTGGTGGTGACCAGTCGCACGTCACAACGATCCTTGCTGGCCAGCGCCACCGCCGTCATCACCTGATGTACCTTGCCGGAGAGCGCCTCCAGCATGTCTTTCGCATCGAGCAGATCGGACGGTTTCTCCAGCACTCTGTCGCCCAGCACCACTATGGTGTCGGCGCCCAGCACCGGCAATGCGTCAGGCGCGATGGCCACACCGGCCATCGCCTTGTCGCGGGCGAGACGGCAGACATAATCCTGCGCCTTTTCGCCCTCTTCCCGCTGCTCGGGCACATCGAGTTTCAACACCTCGAAACGGTAGCCAAGCTGGGTCAGCAGTTCGCGACGACGGGGAGAACCCGACGCAAGATAGAGTTGCAGTTCGTTGTTTTTGCTCATATTTACCTGATATTGAAGCGGCGCCGCACTTTGCGCAACACCAGAAACACCCAGGGCCATATTAGCATCGTCGTCAACGTCGACCAAAAGTAGGCGAAGTTGAGGCTGGCCCGGCTAAACAGGTGCTCGGCCCAGAAGACCGTCAGTTTGCCCACCAGCGAGAGGCAACCGATGATCAGCGCCTGCTGCCAGAGGGAGAAGTTGCGGATCTTCTGGAACTGGAAGGCCGCCAGATAGGTGGTGATGGCCATCGCCATGGCGCGCACGCCGAGGGTGCTGCCAAGCAGCACATCCAGCAGCAGACCGGCCACCCAGGCGGTACCGACGTTGGTCCGGTGCGGCAACGCCAGTGCCCAGTAGATGAGCACCATGGCCAGCCAGTCCGGACGGAATGGATCAAATTCAAAGGGAAGCGGCAGGATCGACAGGCTTAAAGCCAGCAGGTTCGAGATCCAGATCCAGATCCTGCCACTGGCGGGTTGCAGCATCAGCGAGTGGCTCCTGCGGCGGACGCAGCGGCAGCGGGGGCCGGGCGTTCGCCATCCTTGTCATTTACCTCGGGCTTCTTGTCGGTCCACAGCAGCAGCAGATAGCGCAAACGATCCAGCTCGACCAACGGTTTGGCCTCGATCTGGGCGAAGGGCTTGCCCTCCACATATTCGGAGCGGGTCACGGTCGCCACCGGATAACCTTCCGGGAAGCGGCCACCAAGACCGGAGGTGACCAGCAGATCACCCACCTGAATATCGGTGTTGCGCGGCAGATTGCGCAGCTCCAGCTTGTCGAGCTCGCCACTGCCGGAAGCGATGGCGCGCAAATCGTTGCGCAGCACCCGCACCGGAATGCCGTGGCTGGAATCGGTGATCAGCAGCACGCGACTGGTGGTGGAGCCCACATGGAGCACCTGACCAATCACCCCCTGATCGTTGATCACAGCCTGACCGTTGTAGACGCCATCCAGCGCCCCCTTGTTGATCAGCACCTGATGGCTGAAGGGGTCGGAGTCCACCGACAGCAGCTCGGCCACCATCTTGCGGGACTCTTTGTGTACCGGCGAACCGAGCAGCTCACGCAGCCGCTGGTTCTCGTGCTCCAGCTGATCCATTTTGAGCAGGCGGGCGCGCAGGGTGAACAGCTGCTGCTCCTGCTGCTTGGTCTGCTCGATGAGATCGGCACGGGTCTGCACCTGGGTCGACATGGTGTCGAGCAGGGTGCCGGGCGCATTGGCCATGTACTGCAACGGACTGACTAACGAACTGAGGTAGACGCGGACGTGGCTGAACACACCGAAGCGGGAATCCGCGACGATGGCAGCAATGGAGATGATGACGGCGAGAAACAACCGTAACTGAAGCGAAGGGCCTCTACCAAAAATGGGTTTCATGGGTCGTCAAAAAAGAGCCGGCACGCTGGCCGGCTTTGGGTCTTATTCGTAGTGGAACAGATCGCCACCGTGCATATCGATCAGCTCCAGCGCCTTGCCGCCGCCACGGGCCACACAGGTGAGGGGATCTTCGGCAACGACGACGGGGATACCGGTCTCTTCCATCAGCAGACGGTCGATATCTTTCAGCAACGCACCACCACCGGTCAGCACCATGCCGCGCTCGGAGATGTCGGAGGCCAGTTCCGGCGGAGACTGTTCCAGCGCAACCATCACGGCAGCCACGATACCGGACAGCGGCTCTTGCAGCGCTTCCAGGATCTCGTTGGAGTTCAGGGTAAAGCTGCGCGGCACACCTTCAGCCAGGTTGCGACCACGGACTTCGATCTCGCGCACCTCTTCGCCCGGGTAGGCGGAACCGATCTCGTGCTTGATGCGCTCGGCAGTAGCTTCACCGATCAGGCTACCGTAGTTGCGACGAACGTAGCTGATGATCGCTTCGTCAAACTTGTCGCCACCGATACGGACAGACTGGGAGTAAACCACACCGTTCAGGGAGATGATGGCCACTTCGGTAGTACCACCACCGATATCAACCACCATGGAACCGGTCGCTTCAGAGACCGGCAGGCCGGCACCGATGGCAGCGGCCATAGGCTCGTCGATCAGGTAAACCTCACGGGCACCGGCACCCAGAGCGGATTCCTTGATGGCGCGACGCTCAACCTGAGTGGAGCCACACGGTACACACACCAGCACACGCGGGCTGGGGCGGAAATAGTTGTTGTCGTGAACCTGCTTGATGAAGTGCTGCAGCATCTTCTCGGTCACGTAAAAATCGGCAATCACGCCGTCTTTCATCGGGCGGATCGCGGAGATGTTGCCCGGGGTACGGCCCAGCATCTGCTTGGCGGCATGACCGACAGCAGCGACCGATTTGGCGTTCCCGCGCTCTTGGCGAATGGCGACAACTGAGGGTTCGTTAAGGACGATCCCTTGATCTTTTACATAGATCAGGGTGTTGGCAGTTCCCAAATCGATCGACAGATCGTTGGAAAAGACGCCTCTGAGCTTTTTGAACATGGCTACGGGAAATCCTAAGAATTTGGAGGTGCAGAAAACCGGCTAACTTTACCAATGCCCACCCCAATGGGCAAGCGCTCAAACTGTCGCCAATCAATCAAGCGCGACAAAAGTGCGAGTCATTACTCACTTGCTCAGGCTTGCCAGCCCTCATAAACAGGGTGTTGGGGGGAGAAGATGCTCCTCACCCCCTGTTGTGGCACTTCAACGCAATATTTCACGGCGATAGATAATTCTGTCATTACCGCGGGTCGAACCGAAGATGGCCTCCCCTTGCAGGGTCAGCGGATCGGAGAGCCAGAGTGGTGATGAGGGTTGCTTCGCCAGATCCACCTTGTAGGGGATCCGCACTGAAATATTGGGTTTGGCAAACTGGAACCGTATCTCGCCATCCTTGGCCATGGCAGACATAGCGCCCGGTGCCGAACTGCCCAGCCCCAGCTTGATGGTACGCCCGGTTCCCAGATTGAGGCTGCTGGTTGCCGCATCAAACGAGTGGCTTGGATTTAGGAACGCAATCCCCTGACCAGCAAGGGATAGCGGAGTGCACTGATCAAGCTTGTTTAACACCCAGTTGCCAGCTTCGTAATATTGCAGCTGCAATGGCACCGCCAAATCCGCGGATGCAAGACCTGCCGCAGTGCCCGCCATCAGCCGGCCAAAATAGGCCTGCATGGGCACGCTGTCGATCAGACGGGCATTACAGCTGGCGCCGCTGCAGTTGCCGACCACGGCATCGTTGAAGTCAGGCGTAGCGATCAGGGTATTGCCGCCGTCGTTGTCGTTCATATAGAGGCCGAACAGCAGCGACTTATAGGGACCATCCGGCTGGGTATCAGAAAGACGGGCCAACGACGTGGTGCCGTTATTCAACACCGCCTTACCGTTGGCCCATGGCAGCGAAGCAAGGCTGGTCAGCCGGCTCGCCAGAGATTTGCCGTCCTTGTTGTTGGCGACGGAAATATAGGCACTGCCCTTGGCGAAGGCGCCAGTATAGTTCTGGGTCTGTCCCCCAGACTGGTTGCGAGCCCGCACATCCAGCGTCACCCCAAAAGGTTGCCCCATATAGGAGAAGACGTTGCAGGCCGGCATTATGTCGCCACTGACCAGATTGAAGTCGGTCGGCACAAAACGCCCCAGTGGCGCGCTCTGGGCTGAAGGGATGGTATAACCGAAGTAACCATTGGCTGGCGGGGTTGCCGTCATGTTGAATACCCCAACCTCGTTCACCGTCTGGTTGACGGTGTTGATACTGTTGGTTGCCGCCGCATGGTTATAGGTTGCGGTTCCTACCGTGGCATTGGTACCAGGTGTCGGCGCAACCAGGGTAGTGCCAAGGGCAATACCATTCAGGACAAAGTTGGGAGTGGCCTGATTCCCCGTACAGAGATCGTTGTCACTACCTGACTCCCAGGCCATAGCCTGGATCTGGATCGGGAAAGTCGCCCCCGTCTTTCGGAAAACCGGGCAGCTGGCGTAATTGCCGGAACAGCTACCACTGGAGCTGGTGATACAGAGCCCCACCGGCCGAGCCACAAACTGATCCGATCCTGTCATGATCAGGCCGGCCTCATTGCCACTACCGTCATAGCGAGCATCCAGCTGCACCTGACCGGCATCGGGATACGCGACCGTTATGGAAGATTGCCCCTGAGCATCAAAAGCGAGAGAGAGGGGGGTTGCAGCGCCCTGACTGGCACCAATCATACTGCCGTTGACGCTCATCTGGCTGTTATAGGCGTTACTGACAGGGGTGATATAGCTGCTCCAGAACTTGACGCTCTTGGTCTGGCTGGCAAAGCCCGGCACGCACTGCTTGGTCACATCGCTTTTTTTGACCGCCTTGATGGTGACCGTCTGTGGCTGATTGGAGTAGGTGTCCGGCACATCGAAGAAGAAGCCGCTATCGGCAAAACTCAGGGTGCAGGCGGCCGCACTGGGAGTCCCGGCCCCGGCCTTGCACAAGGTGGTACTGAATGGCTTGGTCGTTGGCGTCGAGCCGGAAACGCCTATGGTCACCGCGGTCGGCGTATTGTTGCGCAACTGCACCGTGGTCGAACCGCCGCTAAAGGTCACCGTATTGCCGCCAATCCAACCATTACTGGCAGAAGTAGGGGTAAGACTCAGGGTCGCAGTCACCGAGTCTGTGATAAGCGTGGTACAAGCGGCATCAGCGCACGCCTTGACCGTCACCGTCTCGGGATTACAGGTCAGCGGCTGACCGGAGTAATCAAGCTGAAAGTGGTCAATCTGCACCCCGATGGGATTGGAGCGCAGGGCGCAGATCTGGAAATTATCTATCTCGTGATAGTTGGTTACTGAACCGGTTGAGCCAGTCAGAGAGAGAAGGAAGTTGCTGGGCACCGCTGTTTGACCGGTCTGGCTCAGCATATTGATAGGACTGATCAGTGTATTGTACCCCCCACCGGTATCACGCTCGACTTTGACCAGAGACTGCCCACTGGTGCGAGAGTCAACCGTGATGCGATAGCGATGGGGACGATTACTGTTGGTGCCACTATCCACCGAGGGGCTGAGATAGCTACTGGAGCCAGAAAGATAGCGATAGCCAGAATAACCTGAGCCCGACCCTCGTATCGAAACTGCTTGTGGCCGGGAGCCAGGGTTATAATCCCCTCCCTCGTTAGCGTAGTTACCATATTCGTCAAGCCCGACCCCGAGCCAACCGCCGGCAAAACCGCTAAACCCGGTTTTGTAGCCATAGCCAAGCGGGCCGCCAAAAGCACCCGGCTGCGGCGTCAGCGTTGCGTCGGAGAGCACTACCGCCATGCCGTCAGCGCCACTCGTCCCAGAGGTCTTGTAGGCATATTGATCGAACTCGACTGTGACCAGGTTGCCGGCTCCCGGGAAGAGGCGCTGGAATGTAGCGGAAGTGGCCTGGTTGGTGACATTTTGAGTAAGGCGCAAACGGCCATTTTGCACCGATGGCAGGGTACTGCTGTTGCGCTGAGCCACGACCCAGTTGTCAGGATTGATCTGAGCACTGCCAAATCCGTCAGCAAAACAGGTCAGCATAGGGGCCAGTACAGCTTGGTTGATACTAGATTGTGCATCCATCTTCAAATAGCCAGCCGTCACCCGACCGTAAATGGTGGCGCTGTTATTCATAGTGAGCAGACCATCTGTGTAGAGGTAACCATAAAACGTGGTGCCATTGTCTATCACCATGTTGTTGTAGTTAACCCAGATGAGGCTGCCCTGATTATTCGCGTTGATACTGACAGTATTCAGTAATGTCACATCCTGATTCACGAAGATCCGGGTGGTGCCACTACCTGACAGGCGGATAGTTCCATTATCTATAGCCAGCTTGTCGATGAAATAATCCCCATCACCCAATACCAGAGTCGCATTGTTGCGCACCGTCAGGTTTCTGATTTGGTAGGTACTGCGGCTAGGGAAAGTCATGGTGCAATTTTCGACTGTCATCGAGCCATAAGCTGCACTCGATGCAGCTTGCGAACCAGAGAAACAGCTCTGGCTCGTATTGGAAGTGGTGGCAAGAAACGCATTATTGCCATTCAAAGCCAGACCGCGAATATCACTACCGGTGATGCTACAAACTTTGTATCCACCAGCCCCATCATCACAACGAGGCGTATTATTCGGATCCGGCTGGATGGAACAGAAATTGATCTGCTGACCGCCAGTGCCATTGATCTTGGCGTTGTTGAATTGAGTCAGTTGATAGCCATTTACCTGATGACAGGCATCACTATTGTTGCCATGGTGCCCTTGCACCACAGCAGGAAAAAGTAAACCGGTATCAATGGGATCAAATGCCCATACCTGGCTAGTGAAAAAAACCAGCGCCCAGAGCCATCGCATCATCAGCCTCCATCAAAAGCTTCCACCATCACGGTTCTGCTCACCATAAAATCAGGGCTATCCGAGGTGAGATCGCTGGTACCGCATGTACCGACACTCTCCAGTCGATAGCCGTTGGTCACGGTTCCGTTGTAAGTTACCGGCACACTGCCGCAACGAACCACAGCCTGACACCCCGCAAGCCCGGGATTGGCGGTAAAGTTGACTGAAGTGGTTGCCGGGCACAACGCGGGAGGAGCCGGCTGGGCGAGAGTGCGATTGGGAAACAACCGATAGAGCGCCACTTCCAGCCCGCTCTGGGCAGCCAGCAGAGCCCGCACGCTGCGCACCTCCACCGTATTTTTCTCGCCGCTGTCGACCAGAAAACGGCCCATGGCCGCAGCCAGCAGTGCCATGACAACAATGACGAAGAGCGCGATCATCAGGGCGCTCCCCTGCATAGCTCTGGGTGAGCGCGAATCAAGGGACATTGAGCACCTCGATCTTGTGGTTGAACGTGACCGACTCCCCCTTGCGCTCGAATACGAAGCGCATGCCAAACTCCCCTTCCGATTTGAAGGCTGAGGTTTCCCGATAGAAATTGCCGGAAGCAAGAGAATCGGCCATCAACACGCCGGTGGCAGGCAAGGATGCACTGATGGCAGCACTTGCCCGGGTGATCGTGCTGCCCTCCACGCAATAGCGAACCTGCTGATTGGCAAAATAAACCCGGCTCCCCGGCGAGAGGCCGGCCAGACTCTCGGCACTGGTATAGCGGATGGATTGTGCACCGGATACCGGAGTCTGCACTGCTGTGACGTTGGCCACGCAGCGCCCGTAATCACAACCACTGCTCAGGGAACCCGCACTGGAATTGGGTAACGGAAAGACCACCATCAGATCACCGACTTTGACCGCGGTCGCATCAGTGCTCAGGGGATCCGTCGCGGCGGCAGGCGTTGCCATCACCAGCTCCAGCGTGGAGCTGCTGCCAGATACCGTTTTGTTCAGGGCAAGGTAGCGGCTGGAGGTGCTGATGGGCCAGAAGCGCAGACAGGCACCGGAATCAACCCAGAAGCCGCCCGCAGTCTCGATCCGCTCAGAACCGGGCACCGCATTACGCAGCTCGCGGTTTAGCCGCTCCATGGCAAAGCGGGCATCGCTCATCAGCTGCTCACGGCTGCTGGCATCGCCGTAGATCTGGGTGCCAATACCGATAAACTGGCTGGTAAAGGTCGCCATGATCCCGAGCAGCAAAATTACCATCACCAGCTCGACCAGAGTAAAACCGCTGGCTGAACGAGTGCTATGGCTCCGTTGGATAACTCTGCCCATCAGTAATTCCCCCGATAGAAGGAGAAATCGAGCACGCTCTGATTGGGCAGGCGAACCTGCAAATCAATGCGCTTGCCTACCGAGCAGGGGGCCGTGCAGCTCTTGAAGGTGCCATCGCTAAAATCAACGGCACTGACAGCGATTTTGACCTGATAGTTGCGATACTCATCGCTGCCGATACCTGACGAAGTCTGGGTAAACCAGCTGGCATCCCGCCAGTTGCCTGCTGTATCGAAGTCATCCACATCGTTGTAGGCATAAGGGGCCGGTTCACCATCAGAACCATAACTGCCTGAACAGGGTGCAATCGTCACACCGGCAACCTGTTCGCCACAGCGATAACGACCGCCATTATGATCCGACTGCTCATCAAACGACTTTTGCAGGATCTCGCCAGTCAGGCGCTGGGCCAACTGGGCGGCACGCACCTGCTGCACCGGATCAACCGCCTGCGGCGCCTGATTGATGAGTAAACCGAGAATGCCGGTCAGCGCCACCGCCAGCAGCACTATGCCGACGATCAGCTCGATCAGGGTAAAACCGCGTTCAGGGGTTCTCATGGATATAGCCCTCTGACTCGATCCTGATTGCCCCCGTCTCGCGACCATCGCTTACCTGCAGGGTACATCCCGCACTGCAAACCCCGATTGGCCGTCCCATCTGATCGAAACGGAGCACAAAGCTACTGCTGTTATTAAGGGAGATAGTCATACCGGCAGAAGGCGTGACCGGACGACCACGGGTGCGTTGATTGCCACTCCAGCTGGCAATAGCGCCAGGTGCGGGACAAACTGCGCCGGCAAAAGCCTGGGTAATATGAGCAAAACTGGATGAATCGACCACCAGCTGGGTGCAGCGGTTGGCAGGCTCATGCATATTGACGGTTTGCACCAAGCGCAGCCGGGTCAGCAACTCATCACGCAAACTTTGAGTTTCAAAGCCGCCTTTGCCCAGCCATTTGGGCACAGCAAAGGCGGCCAGAATCCCGAGTAATAGGATGACAATAACTAATTCAATAAGGGTAAAACCATGTCTGCCAATTAATCCTTGTCGCATGCCACAATTACCCATTTGAAGAAGGCTGAGAGCAAACTCTCAGCCTTCAGTATCATCTTGTTAATTACAAGCGTTCGTGACTGCAGATGGAACCGCAGTTGAAGTAGCTTCGGTATAAGTTACATAGCAAGTTGCCGAACTGGTAGATACTCCGTTCGGGAAAATCTTGATGGATGCAGGGTTAGAACCTGTCGGGGCTGCAAACACCCAATCATTTGCGTTCAGCTCAACAACGGCGGACAAAGCAGCTGAAGTCGCAACAGGGTAGCCAAACAGAGTCGAAACTGTCTTGCCATTGCCCAGATCCAAGGTATAGGCAGTGCTTTCTTTATCTTTGCCTTTAAGCACAGCCTTGCTGTAAACCATGGCGCCAGCCGAGCTCAAGGATCCTTCAACCCCTTTCAAAGTGGACGTTCTTGCATCATCCTGCAGATTCAGGAACTTGGGAGCGGCAGTCACTGCCAGAATACCCAGAATGATGATCACGATAACCAGTTCGATCAGGGTAAAACCCGCCTGTTTTTTCATTGCACTTTCCTCTGTCAATTAATGTTGGTAGTCACCTGACCGGAGGCCGGACGGTAACTGAAACTCATAAATGCATCAGTACTGCCTTGCGGATCCTGATACTTGCCATCGCTGCCCTTACTTAAACTATTGACCAGATAGTAACGGCAGACCGAATCCAGTCCATTACTGCTCACGGTGGCATAGTATTTCAGGTCATTACCACTACCGCGCACTTCACTGAAGCTGGCCGTAGCCTTGGGTGGGTTTTGCAGCAACCCCTCCCAAATTTTCAGACACCGCGCGGCCGTCAGATTGGCAGGATCCACATCGGGAGTGCCGCCAGCCGCGGTATCCATCGGATAGCCCGGCGATAACTCGCCGTTGCTGATCTGGGTATCGGTCGGTGTTGTGAGATAGAAACGGGAACCGTCATAGAGTACGGTGTTGAGGCTATCCTGTTTGGCCCGACCCTCGGCTTCCCACTGGGCCCGCACCAGAGATACCCCGGTAGCAAAACCGCCGGAGACCCCCTCGACACTGGCCTTCTTCGCCTCGTCAGTCACATCGAGAAAACGGGGCAACGCCGTTACCGCCAGGATCCCCAGGATCACGATGACGATCACCAGCTCAATCAGAGAGAAACCTGCCGTCCGTTTCATCATCCCTCTCATTGGCACTCTCAGTGCCGTTGATTTCATTGTCATGCACCCTCCCCAATAGAGCCTGTATTATTTCATGCAGACTCAAAAAAATCATGCCGTTAGGCTCTATCATCGCCCTTGTTCAAGGTGATTTAATCACGCGCCCGTCAGAAAATTGATAAAAGAGCCAATAACCATCCCACCCGATGTCGCAACCACTGCCATCGGCGCGGGCCAAAAATTGCAGAGGAGGTAGCTCCTCCTGTTGTTCTCCCATCAGCGCCAGCCACAGCTGCCGGCAATCAGCGGAAGGGGATTGCAGTGGCGACAGACCAAGCGGCCAGCCTCGCTCATCGAAATGCCAACCCTGCTCACCAACATAAAGTGTCCGTGGCCGCCGCTCATCGAGCCAGAGGCCGTGTAAACGTTGTGCCCGCTCGGCAAATTGCACACCCAGCAGGGTGAGAGTGAGCTGCTGTGCCTCCTCCCGGTTGTGCTGATAAGTGCGCGCCAGCGTAGCCACAATAATCATCAGCAGGATCACCACTGCAATCCGCCGATAGCCGCCGAGCCAGCGGTCATCCTGCACTGCCTGTCTGCTCATCCAGCCCTCGACTCCCCGCGGCTACGCCAGCAAATTACTTGCCTCTTACGGCCCTCATCATGTCCCACATCGGAGTGAAGATACCCAGCGCCAGGATCAGCACCATGACCGCCACAATCCCGATCAGAATCGGCTCGATCCGCGCGGTGAGGCTCTTGAGGTCATAGTCGACCTCTCGCTCGTAATATTCGGCAGCTTCATGGAGCAGGTCATCGACCTGACCGGTCTCTTCACCCACCGCAATCATCTGCATTACCAACGGGGTAAACAGACCACTGCTGCTGGCGGTGCGCAGCAGGCTCTCGCCCCGCTCGATCCCGGCCCGCATATCACGGATCCGGCCAGCCATCCAAGCGTTATCCACCGCATCGGCAACCAGCGTCAGGGCCGTATTGAGCGGTACCCCGGCTTTAAGCATCATGGAAAAACTGCGGGCAAAACGGGCCAGCAGAGAGCGCTCTATGATGGTTCCGACGATAGGCAACCTGAGTTGCCAGCGATGCCAGGTCAGCTTGCCCTTGGGGGTAGCAACCCAGCGCCGCCAGCTGACGACAATAGCAATCAGGATGGCAAGCATCAGCCACCAGTAGTGCACAAAGAAGTGGGAGGTTGCTAGCAGGATCCGGGTCGCCAGCGGCAGCTCCACCCCGAATTTGGCAAACATGCCGGCAAAGACCGGTATCACCATGATATTGAGGATCACCATGGCAATGCCGATGGCAATCAGCACGAAGCTGGGATAACGCATCGCCGTCTTGATCCGCTTGCGGGTCTCCAGCTCCAACTCGAAATAGGTGGCAAGCTGCAGGAAGGCCTCTTCCAGCTGACCGGTGTTCTCCCCGACGTGAATAATCGCGATAAAGAGACTGCTGAACACTCTGGGGTGAGCCTGCATCGAGCTCGACAAGGGTCGGCCGTTGCCCAGATCCTCTCCCAGCGCATGGAGCGCACGTTTGAGCGGCTTGCTGTGGGTGCTCTCCTCCAGCCCGGCGATAGCGCGCAGGATCGGGATCCCGGCCCGGGTCAGGGCATACATCTGGCGGCAGAAGATCACCAGCTCGTCGAGTTTGACACCACCTTCCAGCAGCAGCGACCAGTTAAGCTCAGCCCCCTTGGCCTTGCCCGGTTTGAGCTCGGTAGGCATCACGCCACGGCGCATCAATTGCTCGGCCGCCGCCATTTCGTTGGCCGCCTCAACCACACCACTGGTAGCGTTGCCCTGGCTGTCGCGCCCCTTGTAGGCAAAGTTAGCCATCGCTTACCCCAAATCCTCTGCCAGCCGGAGAACCTCATCCACCGAGGTGATCCCCTCACGGGCATAATCGAGGGCCGTGAGGGCCAGCGGCCGATAGTGCTCATGCTGACGGGCCGCCTTGGCAAAACCCTCAGCGTCATTGCGGCGCAGTGCATCCATCATCGGCTGATCCAGCTCCAGCAACTCGTACACCCCGATCCGGCCCGAATAGCCGGTGAAGTTGCAGCTCTGGCAACCCCGCCCCTTGTGATAGGTATGCTGACCGGGGGCTTCTCCCGAGAGCACGGTAAGCCAAGTAGTCTGTCCTTCGTCCGGCACCTTCTCCTCGACGCAGTGTTCGCAAATCCGTCTCACCAGTCGCTGGGCGACGACCGCACGCAGGGCACTGGCCACCAGATAGCCGGGAGCCCCCATATCGATCAGGCGAAGGGCACTGGTCACCGCATCGTTGGTATGCAAGGTGGTCAACACCAGGTGACCTGTGATGGCGCCACGCAAACCAATCTCCACCGTCTCGTTATCGCGCATCTCGCCCACCAGCAGGATGTCCGGGTCCTGACGCAAGGTAGAACGCAGCACGTGGGAGAAGGTGAGACCAATCTTGGGGTTGACCTGCACCTGGCTGATGCGAGGTAAACGGTACTCCACCGGATCTTCAACCGTGATGATCTTCTGACTCGCCTGATTAAGCTCTGAGAGCGCGCCATAGAGGGTCGTAGTCTTGCCGCTACCAGTTGGCCCCGTTACCAGAATCATGCCGTGTGGCCGTTTGAGCTGACGGCGGAAACGGGTCAGGATATCGGGCGGCATCCCGGTTTCAGTCAGCGAGAGGATGCCCGAGGATTGATCCAGCAGACGCATCACCACCGACTCGCCATACTGTACCGGCATGGTGGACATCCGCACATCCACATCACGACCGCGCACCTTCATGTTGAAACGGCCATCCTGTGGCAAGCGCTTCTCGGAGATATCGAGCCCCGCCACCAGCTTGAGACGCAGCACCAGCGCCTGGGCGATACGCACCTCGTTGAGGATATTCTCGTGGAGGATGCCGTCGATCCGCTGGCGAATGCGCAACACCTTCTCGTCCGGCTCGATATGGATATCCGAGGCGCCAACCTGCACCGCGTCTTCAAACAGGGAGCGCAGCAGCTTGGCCACCGTCGCCTCCCCCTCATCATTAACTCCCAGATTGCTGGAGCCCAGCTCGAAGCCGGAGTCCTGATACTCCTCCTGCAGCTGTTCGGCGAAGCTCTCGATTTCGCGGGTACGGCGGTAGAGCCGGTCGAAATACTCCAGCAGTTGCCCTTCTCGGGCAACCGCCAGCACCATGATGCGCGGGCTTAGCAGCGCAGCGATGGCATCCAATGCACTCAGATCGGCCGGATCAGACATGGCCACCGTCACCCGATCATCGGTGAGATTGACCGCCAGCGCCCGGTAACGGCGCGCCTGCACCTCGGGTAACAGCGGCACGGCGGCAGCATCTATGGTGAGGTTGTTGAGATCGAAGAAAGGCACATCCAGCTGACGGGCGAGGAATTGCAGCAACTGCACCTCGCTGATAAAGCCGAGGTCGATGAGGGTGGTGCCCAGCTTGCGGCCGGTCTGACGCTGCTGCTGCAGCGCGAGCTGCAGCTGATCATCGGAGATGATCTGCTCTTGTACAAGCAGGTCGCCGAGGCGCATTTTCAGTCTGGGTTGTGCCATTGCTACTCCGATTCCTGTTGTTCTCTTCCCCCTTGCTCCATCTGATCCGGTGATCGTCAGGGAGCAAGCTGGGCAATCCGTTGTTCCAGCCAGTTGGTGGATGCTTCACCCAGGTTGCCATGCAGCTGGGCATTACGATAGGCATCGAGGGCACGCTGGCTGTGGCCCTGACCATCCTCGGCCACACCGAGCCCAAGCCACCAGCGTCCCTGATCAGGCTGCTGACGCAGCAGCTTCACATAGAGATTGGCCGCCTCGACATTCTGTCCCAACTCCTGCGCCAGTCCGGCCCAGGTGGCGTAATAGTCCAGATTGCTGGCGAGATCGGGCTGATAACCAGCCAACCAGCCCAGCGCCTGCTGCTGCAACCCCTCGCTAATGGCAAGACGCGCCAGTAGCAGGCGAAAATCGGCCTGTTGCGGATCGAGCCGGATCCCCTCCTCCAGCAGCTGGCGTGCCTCGGTCAGCCGCCCTTCTCCGTAGAGCAAGCCAGCCAGCTGTTCACGGGCGCCCTGGTTATAGGGATCGTGGGCCAGCACGTCGTAGTAGTTGTCCTGCGCATCGCGCATATTGCCCTTGGCCATAGCGGTAGTCGCCTTGCGCTCTGAGAGCGCTGCCAGCTCTTTGGGTGACAGCTCGACCGTTTCAATCTTGAGCACGCTCGGCTTGCGCGGTGCGGCGGCAGCCTGCTGTTCTGCGGCCAGCTCGGCATACAACTCGGGCTGCAGCTCCTCATCGGTCGGCGTCCGCTGGTCAATCTCGCTGGAGGCGTCAAAGGGAGCACCTTCCCCCTGAGCCAGCGATGCCTCGTCTTCTGCCTCTTCCTCTGCAGGTTCCGCCTGACGGGGCAGTGGCAGGGTAGCGGCCACTTCGGCCGATGCGGCTGAAGCGACCGGCTCGGCAACCCGGGCAACCGCATCGGGAGCGGCCTGCTCACTGACTACATTGGCCTGCGGAGCTACCACACGGGTTTGCTGCCAGTAGATCCAGGTGCGCCACCCAAGGATCCCGAGTGCCAGCCCGCAGAGCAGGGTGAGCAGCAACATCCACCAACCCTGCTGGCGCGCCGGAGCGACATAGACGGCAGCCCCTTCGGCGCCTTGCTGGCGCTGCTCCAGATCTTTCAGCATCTGGTTGATCACGCTCATGACCAGACTCCATAAGCCAGGGCACATCCCAGCAATAGCAACAGTGGCCACCAGCGCTGCGGCGCAAAGCGACTGGCATCGTCGGTATCGCGAATGGCGAGCCCTACCAGCCGGCCATCAACCTGACGAGCACCCTGACCATAGGCCAGCATCAGGCACTTGTGCGCCAGGATGTTGATAAGCCTTGGCACCCCGCGCGAGGCGCGCCACAGCAGGCGCAAGGCGCGGCCGGCGAACAGCGGCGCACCACGATAGCCGGAGACCTGCAATCTGTGCTCCAGATAGGCACGAGTCTCGTCAAAACTGAGTGGTCGCAGGCGATAGGAGAAGCCAATGCGCTGGCGCAGCTGACGCAGATTGGTTTTGGCCAGCCGCACATCCAGTTCGGGCTGACCAAACAGCACTATCTGCAACAGTTTGCTCGACTCGGTTTCCAGATTGCCAAACAGCCGAATGGCCTCCAGCGTCTCGTCCGGCAGAGCCTGTGCCTCGTCGATCAGAACCACCACCCGACTCCCCTGCTGATGCAGGCTGATCAGATGGCGATGGATGCGATCGGTGAGATCCAGCTCGCTCTGATCCCGCACTGACAACCCCAGCTCCAGCGCCAGTGCGGTGCGCAGCTCGGCCGGACTGAGGTGGGGATTGGGCAGCCAGGCCAGGCGTACCGGGCACTCTTCCGAGCCCAGCTCGCTCAGCAGTTTGCGGCAGAGCAGGGTCTTGCCGGTACCCACTTCGCCGGTCACCTTGATAAACCCTTCCCCCTGAGCCAGCGCCCAGTTGAGCACCTGCAGCGCCTCTTCATGAGGCGGCAGGCCGTAGTAGAAACCGGTGTTGGGGGTAAGGCTGAACGGCGCCTCCTGCAGGCCGAAATGGGTCAGGTACATCAGTCGTTACCTGCAACCGCGGGCAAGAGGCCTCTGCGAACAAATCGCAGCAGACCATCCGGAATAAGACTGACCGCTCGCTGAGTCATGGGTTAGCCCTTGGAGGGATACCATTTGTCGAGCAGGTCGGCGGAACGCTGCAACTCGTTCTGCCAGGTGCCATCTTCCACCACAGTCGGCTTGAGCAGAATCACCAGCTCTACCTTCCTGTTGCTTTCACTGCGGTTGGTAAAGGCTTCGCCCACCCAGGGGATATCACCCAGTAACGGCACCTTGCTGACAGCCTCCTTCTTGTCAGTCTTCATCAAACCACCGATCACAATGATGTCGCCATTTTTGGCCTGTACCACGGTATCGGACTCACGAATAGAGCTCTTGGCGAGTGGTAATTCCAGGATGTCGCTGTCAGTCACCTTGATGGTCTTGGTTTGCTCTTCGGTATCAATGACTGAGGGGTGAATATGCAGCAGCACTTTACCCTCTTCATCGATCTGTGGCGTGACATCGAGAGAGATACCCGAGAAGAAAGGAGTCAGCTCAACATTGGGCGTAGTTCGGTCACCACTCGCCGTACTCACCGTTGTAGTCGAAGCATTGGTGACAAAATATTCGTCGGTACCGACTTTAATCACCGCCTTCTGGTTATTGGTGGCGGTAACGCGCGGGCTGGAGAGGGTATTCACATCGCCCTGGGTCTTGAGCAGATTGACGGTCACATCGAAGTTGCCGTCGGAGATCTTGAAGCTGGCTCCACCACCGAGCGCGGTAAAGATCTGGTTGGATGTACTGGGCAACTGAGTATTTGCCAGAGAGCCGCCAGTGGTCATCCCCTTGCCATCGGCAGTTGCAGAGAGTTTGTTCCAGTTCACTCCCTGCTCATAGCCTTCGTTAAGCGAGACTTCAAGAATCCGAGCCTCCAGCACCACCTGACGCTTAAGATGATCTTCCGACTGGCTGAGGAACTCACGCACTGCCTTGAGCTCTTTAGGATAGGCCCGCACCGTCACCAGACCCGCCTGTGGGCTAGTGATCACGGCTCGTCCATCCCCGTTACCAATCAGCGTCTGCAGTGCATCGCGCAGATCTGTCCAGTAGTCGCTATTGCTGTCGGTCTCGATCCGGGTGCCATTGCCACTGTTGTTCGAGTTGCTCGAGTTATTTGTCGTGCTATTAGTCGTGCTGTTGCTGGATGAGCTGTCGAAATTGCTGTTGCTACCGTTGTTGTTGTCATTGGCGGTCACCCCGCCAGTACTGACCGAGGTGCGGGAGAGGCCGCGGCGGGAGAGCATCAGATAGTTGACCGGGATGGTCTCGGTACGCAGGCCCGCAGGCCCGCAGGATAGATATGGAAAACACTCCCCTTGCGCTGCACGTCGAAGCCATACATATCGCCAACTACCGCCAGCACTTCGGGCAGGGTGACATCTTTCAGTTCGACCGAGACCAGCCCGGAGACCCCGGGATGCACCGCCACGCTATAGCGGGAGCCCTTGAACAGGGAACCGAAAAACTCCACCGCCTCCACGTCATGGGCAGCAATACGCAGCCGCTTCTCCGGCATGGCAACCGGCATCTGCGGCCGGTTCAGTTGCAGCAACTCGCTCTGCACCGACTTGGGCAGCGTGGTCAGGGGGGCATTTTGCTGCTTCTGCTGCTCATTCATCGCCTGCTTGAGCGCGTCCTTGGCCTGGGTTGGCTCTGGGTGCTTGTAGGTAGTGCAACCTGCGGCCATCATGGCCAAGGTGATCAGACAGAAACGGTGTATTTTCATGTAATTAGTGCACCCTGCAATGAAACTCGATAAACCCGGCTTACCTGCCAATGGCTAGTGCGGCTCAAACCCTGATCTTGCTGGCAAACAGTGCCACCGAATGGCGTTTTCCCGCCTTCTCCAGCACCACCGCATCGGCATTGATGGCCACCAGCTTGTAGCCGTCCACCTGCTGCCCGACCCGATAACTCTTGCCATTGAGCACCGCCAGTGCCGGGCCATTACCCAGCATGATGCTCTGCAGCTTCGGCAAGCCGGCGCTGTTCTGGCCGGTTGCACTCGCGCCAACCGCCACATCGGCCAAGGGCGCAGTGGGATCCTGCAACACTTCGACCGGCTCGGCTTGCGCCAGCAACGCAAAGAGGCACGCCCCCAATGCCAACCATCTAGCCACGAATAAACTCCTTGCTGGTACTCAGGGTGTAGATCTCCATCTCCACCACAGCCCCCGGATAGGCTTTCACCTGATAATCGAACTGTTTCCAGTAAAAGTGGCGAGGCAACGCCTCCAGCGCCTTGAGATATTGATACACATCGAAATAGCCGCCTTCCAGCTGGAGACGGATACCGTGTTTGTAAAGATTGACCTTCTGCCCCTGCTCTCCGGCCATCAGTGGCGTCGGCTCCAGTGAACTGAGTGCCAGCATATGGAGATTGGCAGAGCGGGAGAGCAGCGCCTCCAGCACCTGCGGCATCTCGTGCGCCGGGATCAGGTCGACAGTCTGGGCCTTGAGCGCCTCATCGACAGCGGCAAGATCACTATCCACCCGGGCCAGCTGTTCACGAACCCCCTGATTGGGATCCCGTTGCAGACGAGCCTGCTTGCCCAGATTCTCCAGCCCCAGTATCTCGAGGTCGCGTTCGGCCGCGCTCAGGGCCATGCGATCCTGCCGCAGCCGGGTATCAGCCCCATCCAGCCAGCCATAGACGCAGGCAGCCACCAGCAGCACCAGCCCGGTCAGCAGGATCAGCACCCGCTCCCGCTGGCTCAGGGCGTTAATTCGCCGGGACCACTCCTGCCATTGTGCTTTCAGGTTCATCAGGGCTTCTCCCGCGCAATGCCACTCAACTGGAACGCAAGACGCCCCTCCTTGTCACGACTCAGGGTCAACTCGCCAAACTCCCTGCCCATCAGGGTCGGTGCCTGCTTGAATCGGTTGACCCAGGCCGGCACATCCTGACTGCGACCGGCAAAGCCGGAGAGATTGATCCGCCCTTCGAGGATCTCGATCCGTTGCAGGGAGAGATTGCTGCTGCGAATGCGGGAGAGATCGGCCATCACTCCGGCATACCCCTGCGATTTTTGCAGGGATAAGGATCCCAGCTGGCGCAGCAGCTCCTGTCTGGCCCCCAGATCATCCTGCTTGTTGAGCAACTGCTGCTGCAGAGCCGGATCGGCCAGATGGCGCGCCAGATCTGCATCGAGCCGCTGCGCCTCGCTGCGCTTGAGCGCCAGCTCGGCGTTGACCTGTGCCAGCGCCCTGCTGACACTGTGCTGCTGCCAGCTGTAACCGGCGCCGACCAGCAAGATGACAAGCAGGGTGATGCCCCATGCCAGCACCATCTGGTTGAGGCTGGCCCACTGCCGTTTGGGGTGAAACTCGGCGCCATAGAGGTTTATCTGACGTTTCATCAGGCATCCTCCCCGATGGCGGCAGCATAAGCCGAGAGGTATTCGACACCGGCCAGTACCGCCTTGTTGGCCATGGCGGAGACAGCGAGGCCGAAGGTATGCTCCATGTGGCGAACCAGGGTGCCGATAAAGGGCGAGGCGACGGCCAGCTGCATCTGGCCAATCTCCGGCAGTTTGAGCTGGCCGACCAGATAATCGAACGAGCGCTGGATCTCCAGCGCCAGCGAGTCGAGCAACATGCTGTCAGGCTCCTGTTCGCCGGTCAGGGAGGCAAAGCCGCGCAACTGGCGGGAGAAGCAGAGCCCCCCCTGATGGAAAACCAGCAGTTGCAGATCCTGCCCCTTCGGCTGCCAGAGCAGCATGCGCACCGCCTCATCCGCCTCATAGAGGGAGGTCAGCGCCAGCTCGTCACTGATAATGGATTGCAGGGTGGCAATGCCGTTGATCGCCTCCGCCAGTTGCTGCACCCTGCTTTTAGGCAGGCAGATGACATTGATCCGCGGTCGACCGGCGGGTGGAGTGGGCAGATCCACATAATCCATCGCCAGCTGCAGCACCGGCTCGTTGACATAATCCTTGATGGCCCAGGGGAGCGCCCCCGCCATTTCGGCATCGGGGACGGCGGGCTTGTCGATCTGGATCTGCTGATAGAGCGGGGCGGCCAGGGCAACGCGTACCCGGGATTTGGCAAGGCCGTGGCGAGTGAAAAGTTCGTTGACGGCGAGCGGCCACTCTTGCGGGCTGTTGATGGCGCGCGTAGCAAACACTGGGGGATTGCCCACAGCTGCCAGCATGATCCTGTCATTGGCCAGCAAGAGCCCCACCTGGCGGCTTGGCGTCGACCGTCTGAACAGTTGTTTCATGTAAGCCCGCCCGTCATTAGTGATTAAATGAGTGAAACATTAACATAAACAGCAGATTAGCCTCCAGACAAAAGAGGGACTCACCATTGCAAGCCAACCCTTCACCGTCGGCGTTTGAAATCAGTGCCATTGGCCCGTCACCACTGCAAGCGATCCACCATCCACTGCTGGCCCGCTATGGCGTCGAGCTCTGGTGCAAACGGGACGATCTGCTCCACCCGCTCATCTCCGGCAACAAGTGGCGCAAGCTCAAGTACCATCTGCACCATGCCCGCGAACACGGCAAACGCCACCTGCTCTCCTTTGGTGGCGCTTACTCCAATCATATCCATGCCCTGGCCGCTGCTGGCCATCAATTTGGCCTTCGTACTACAGGTATCATACGGGGCGAAAGTGACTCAGTCAGCAACTCTACCCTGAGCGATGCCAGACGCTGGGGCATGGATCTCGTTTTTGTCGATCGGCAGAGCTACCGGCGGCGGCAGGAGCCGGAATGGCTGGCTCAATTTGAAGCCGCGGACACCCTCATCGTTCCCGAAGGCGGGAGCAGCCCGCTGGCCATCCCCGGTGTCGCTGAACTGGTTGGCGAAGTGCCCTTCTCGCCGGATCTCTGGGTGCTGCCCTGCGCCAGCGGCGGCACCCTGGCCGGCCTGATTGCCGGCAAGCGGGAAAGGGAGCAGATCCTCGCCATAGCCGTGCTCAAGGGAGGCGACTTTATCGCCGACGAAGTGCGCCGCCTCTACTCCGCCGCCGCCACAACCCCAGGCTGGCAGATCGCACTGGATCATCACGATGGAGGTTACGCCAGATTCAGCCCGGCGCTCTGGCAGTGGGTACAGGCCTTCAGCGCCGAAACCGGTCTGCCGCTGGAACCCATCTACAGCGGCAAGGCAATGTACGGGCTGTTTCGCGAGCTGGCTGCGGGTCGCATAGCCCCGGGCAGCAGGATCGTCTTTATCCACACCGGTGGCATGCAGGGGCTGGCCGGGCTCAGAGAGCAGGGCCGCCTCTGAGACATCAGGCCTCGGCCGGTTCCATCACCAGTCGCTCGGGCAGCGCAAACCAGGGGCCCTGCCCCGCATGTACCCCAAGGTGGCGCAGCATCTTCCACTCGTCACCACTCTCGACCCCAACAGCCAATACCCGGGTCGGGGTATTGGCGCAGCCGCCCACCAGACTGCGCACCGCCATCTGGTTCACCTGGCGAGCGTGGATCTCCCGCACCAGGCTGGGGTGGAGCTTGAGGAAGTTGATTTCGAACTCCTTGATGTACTGGGTGCTCACCACATCCTGGCCGGCATGATCGATGGCCAGCATGCATCCGAGCATCCGCAGGGAGCGCAGCGGTCGCTTGAGGGCTTCGAAATGGCGGGTAACCTGCGCCTCGGAGAGCTGCAGGATCAGCCGCTCGTTGGTACTGCGCGGCAGCTGGAACAGAGCGAAGAAGAGCCAGCGCTGGAAGTCGCGATGGAGCAGGCTCTGGGCGCTGAGAGCCAGACTGACCGGACAGCTCTGGTCGGAGCGCTGACGCAGCAACGCCAGGGTCTGTTCCGCCACCAGCCGATCCAGCTGGAGCAACAGCCCCACCTTCTCGGCCATCGGCATGAAGATCCCGGCCGGCAGCGGCCGCCCCTGCTCATCCTCAAGATAGGTGAGCAACTCCTGCTGCAGCACCACCTGCCCGCGATCCTGCTGGATCGGCTGGATATAGAACTCGATGGCCTGCTCCTCGAGGCGGCGGCTGAGCAGAGTACGCCAGCGCACCGTCCCCTTGCTGCTCTGCTCCTCATCCAGCTGCTTTTCGTAGAGGAACCAGCCGTTATGCCCTTGCAGACGGGCGCTCTTGAGGGCCAGCTCCGCCTCCTCCTGTACCTTGAGCAGGGAGTCCTGCGACTGATAGCAGACGGCACCGAGATAAACTGCAGTCTCCGGATTAACCTCCTGCGGCCAATGGAGACGCTGCAGGCTCTTGAGCAGCTGACTGGCACTGTCCACCATCTCGCTTTCGGACATATTGGGCAGCAGCACGGCAAACACTTGCCCAGCATAGCGGGCCTGCAGGGCACCACTGTGTTTGCGCACGAAAGCCCCGATAGTAGCGCTTGCCTCCAGCATCAGGTCATGACCCAGCAGATCGAACTGCTCGGCCTCCAGATCCTCGAGACAGGCGAGATCGATCAGCAGCACGCCGCCGCTCATCACGCTCGCCTCCATGATGGCGCTTTCAAGCCGGTTATCGAAAAAGAGACGGTTGCCAATGCCGGTCATCTTGTCGACGAAAGCATTGCTGCGGATGAAGTTGTCGAAGCGGCTGCGCTCCTTGCGGGCATCCGCCAGCTCGGCCAGCAGATGGTCGAGCGCCTGACTGGCGGCAACCGGCCACTCTTCGGCAGGGTCGTGATTCAGTTTGGAGAGTTTGTCATCGAGGATCAGCTGGGCACGCTCGGCCAACAACTCGGCACCGCGTAGTTGCTGGCGCAGCCAGCGAATGGAGTACCAGAGGCCGAACACCACGATAAAGACGCCGAAGGAGATACCGGACATCGCCTTGATGGAGTACTCCGCCTCCTTGAAGGGGCGCTCCAGCTTCAGATTGGCCTGCATGCCGGCCTGATGGATAAGCGCCTTGCTGTATGGCAGCAACAACTGATCATCGACCGAACGCTGCACATCGCGAAACCAGTAGACACGCTGATCGTTCTGGCGCACCTCCAGCTCGACGACGTGGGAAGCGCGCAGCAGGGTGGGCAGCCAGTGACTCATCTCGTTCATGTCATGGGAGACATCGAGCTGCTTGTCGATCACCTCGACCAGCGCATCGACCTTCTTCTGCTGCAGCTCCATCCCCAGCTCGCGAAAGCTGAACACGCCGCCAATCAGCACGGTCGCCATGGCGGCAATCACGCACAGGGTGATAAACGAGACAAGCTGTGTAGTCAGTTTCATGCGCCTTTCCGTATGCCCAGCATCATCCATGTGACCTCATGGTAGCAGCGGCGATCAGCGCCCTGCTATGGATGGAGATCCCGCTTCTGCAATTTCAAAGGGGCGAGGATACCGAAAGCGGGGGGAGATTACCAAGCGCGGAGCACACGAAGAGAGAAGAGCGGAAAATGGCAGAAAGAAAAATGGTCCCTGAAAAGGGACCAAAAGGAACACTCATATCAAAACTAACACTCTGTGCTACTGACAAAAAACAGATACAGGAGTATTGAACACACGGTGAGTCAAACCGCGGGGCTACTCTAATGCAGTTCGGATAAGTCGGGCAATTGTCATTTATGACAGGTTAACGATTGAATCTCTCAATAACAAAGATACAAAATCATTTAAAATCATTACGTTAATAATTTAATCAAGGCAACTAATAATCCCGCTTCAAATTGATTGTACTAATGCAATAAACTCGATGTTGCCCATATGGGCCCAACCATACAGCAGGTCGCCCCATGCGCACCCCATCAATACTTATCTATTTGTTATTGTTGGTTTTTCCTGTTCTTTTCGGTCAACCGATTGCGTACTGGCTGGCTGAGCCTCTTGCAGAAAGAATGCAGGAGCAGAAGATGGCCGAGATAAAGCAGGCCAACATCGAACGCTACAAAATTATTAACGAGATTCTCTCTACCCAGTTGAAACAGTTCGAGTTCAACTGCGGCGCCAAGGATATGGCGTTACTGCGTAACCCCCGTTTTTACAACACCCATATTCGCCTGCAAGGGTTGGAGCTTGGCTCGGGGCAGGTTTGCTCCAGCCTGGGGCAAGGAATCTCGATTGCCATCAGCCCACAACCTGATGACATCGCCATAGGCCCGTTCGGCCTGACCGCCACACCACCCGGCTTCAATACGGAACAGGAACTGGTGGTCTATTACAGAGCCACCAACGGCAACATTGCCTATTGGGTGCTGGACAACAGCTGGATCCACGAAATCCTTCAGACCCCCTGTGCTGACTGCTTCTATCTCGAATTCAACCTGATCAACAAAGATTCGTACGTCCCCATGCTGCCGCGTGGAGACAAACGAATCAAACAGGAGCCAGGCCCGAACAGTATCGACTCTTATGAACCTAACACCTTGACCAAACAGACGTTGTGGGCAGGCCAGGCGCTGACACGTTATGCCAGAGCGCAGGCTGAAACCCTGGCTTTATGGATTGGCGTTGCGCTGGGTATTCTGCTGGCTGGAGCCTACTGGTTGCATCGCCACTATCAGCGCTCGCTGCAAGGACTGTTGCAGATCGGTTTGAAAAATCAGGAATTTGAACCTTTCTACCAACCGGTAGTGGATAGCCGAACCGGAGAAGTCGTTGGCTTCGAGGCGCTGCTGCGCTGGCGCCGCAGGGGGGAGCTGGTTCCTCCCGGCGCCTTTATCGACTATATCGAAGAGCAGGGGCTGATCCTGCCGATAACAGCCCAATTGCTGGAGCGGGTACTCACAGACCTCTCCTCTATGGCGGCAACTCAGTGGGTCAGCGTCAATCTGGTGGCGGCCCATGTCGAGCAGCCTCTACTGCGCAACCTGCTGCAACAGCATCAGTGGCCCTCCCCCGCCCAGCTCACCTTTGAACTGACCGAGCGCAAACCCCTGACCGATATCAAGAGTGCTACCAGCGAGATCAATGCCCTGCAAGAGCGGGGCTATCACATCAAACTGGATGACTTTGGCACCGGCTATGGCGGCTTCGCCTATCTGCAGAGCCTCGGGATCCGCCAGATCAAGATCGACAAGATGTTCGTCGACACCATAGGCACTGACGACCTCAAACGCAGCGTGCTGGATGCCATCATCGCCTTTGGCCGAGAGTCGGGGATGGAGATGATTGCCGAGGGGGTCGAGACCCGGGAGCAGGTCGACTACCTGTATCGACAGGGAGTCTATCTGATACAGGGCTATGTCTTTGGCAAGCCCATGCCGCTGCAGGAGCTGCTGCTCTGGCAACAGGCCTTCCGCCAACCCATGGCGGAAACGGCCTGACGACAAAGAAGAGAACGCTCTTTCCCGGAGCTTGCTCCGGGATCACTCACTCAGCGGCAGGATAGCGGTACTCACCACCGCGAAAACGGGCCCAGAGGCAGTCGCCCAGATCAAAATGCCACCACTCGCCGGGATAGTTGCTGAACCCTTCCCGCCGCATCAGCCAGAACAGCAGACGGCGGTTGTCACGGATCCGCAACCGCCGCGCCTCGCTCATTCCCGCACAGGGGCGTTCGAAATAGTCGCTCTCGGCCCGCTCGCTGATATCGTCAAAGCCGGTACCAAAGTCGAGCGGCTCGCCACTCGCCAGATCGTGCAGCAGCAGATCGATGGCTCCGCCCGACAGATGGGGCGGTACCGGATAGTGACCGGGGTCAGAGGGATGGGCACAGAAACGGCGAGTCTCCTGCTCAAGCCGGGCGCCATCGCAGTCGAGATTGGCTGCGGCAATTTCGCCCTTGATCCGCTCGAAGATGGCCAGAGACGTGGCGCGACTGCGAAATCCGTCGAGCAAGGTGAGCCCCAATCCCGCAGGCAGCGCTGCGGCTACCCGCGCCAGCGCTTTGGCAACCGGCTCCCGCACCCGGATCTGCGGCTCACTGCCCGCCAGACCGAGCCGGTAATAGACGGGATCGATGCGGATCCTGGCGCTGGCGGCCACGATCACAAGCGGATCACTGGCCGAGAGCGCCGCCTGTTCGGCAGTGCTGGCCGGTTCATAGTCGTGAGAGATGGGTGGCAACGGCATCAAATGGACTCCTGAGCAGAGGGGGAGCCATTTCAGCAGAGCCTTGCCAGCGGGACAAGCCTGCCATCGGCACCGCCACAAACCGAGACCTCTTCCGCTCCAGGCCCCCGATTTACATCTGTTAACAAAATGGGCTGCCCCTCGAGGCCAAGAGCTTTTATCATAAGGGGCTGGTTAGGGTGCAACCGCCCGTTGCACATTCCATTCATCTCCCGACCCACCGGTCGCCCCAGAAGAGAACCATTGCCTATGAAGACAGTTATCCGGCAAGAGATTGCCCTGCCCGTCGGCCTGCTCACCCTGCTCTTTTTCAAGACGCTGGGCAGCGACCTGCTGACAGAGACAACTCCGCTCGGGATCTATCTTCCTGTGTCGGCGGGGCTGCTTGCCATCGTCACCTGGGCCATCTTCTCGGTGGTGCGCCACTCCGATGCCCTCGCCATCAAGCTGGGCGAACCCTTTGGCACCCTGATCCTCACCCTCTCGGTCATCTCGCTGGAGGTGGTGATGATCTCCTCGGTCATGCTGACCGGCGAGCCCAATCCGGTGATGGCCCGCGACACCATGTTCGCCGTGGTGATGCTGGTCACCAACGGTCTGGTCGGCTTCACTCTGCTGTTTGGCGGCTGGCGCTACCACACCCAGAGCTTCAATCTGGACGGGGTCAAATCCTATCTGGTGGCCATCATCCCGCTCGCCCTGCTCTGTCTGGTGCTGCCCAACTTCACCGAAGGGGGCACGGTTGGCAGCATGTCGCGCGCCATGTCATGGATGCTCATCACCATCTCGATCCTGCTCTACGGGGTCTTCCTGCTAATCCAGACCCGCAGCCACAGCCACTTCTTTGTCGACAGCGATCACGAGGATTACGAGGAGCACCACGGCCCGCTGCAGAGCAACGTCTATCACACCCTGCTGCTGCTCGCCTATCTGGTGGTGGTGATCCTGTTGGCCAAGACCCTGGCCATCCCCATCAACTACGGGGTCAAAGTGCTGTCAGCACCGCAGGCGCTCGGCGGCTTTATCGTGGCCTGTATCGTGCTGGCTCCCGAGGCGGTTGGCGCCATCAAGGCCGCCATCAACAATCAGCTGCAGCGGGCCATGAACCTCTACTTCGGCTCGGTGCTGGCCACCATAGCCCTCACCGTCCCGGCCGTGCTGTTTATCGGCTCCATGCTGGGTCAGGAGGTGCGCCTGGGCCTCTCCGCTGCCGACATGGTGCTGCTCATCACTACGCTCATGGTGTGCAAGGTGACTTTCAGCAGCGGCCGTACCAATGTGCTGCACGGCGCCACCCATCTGGTGCTGTTCGTGGTCTATCTGTTCCTGATGTTCGAGCACCAGTGACCGACTATCGCAGAGACGAAAAGACCGCCCGATTGGGCGGTCTTTTGTTATCAGCGCCGGGATCTCACGGACACCAGTGAAGCGTCTTCCCCCTCATCCCATCCCCTTCTCCCGCCAGGGGAGAAGGGGAATCGAGGCTTACAGACTGGGTAGCACCCCGGCCGGAACCAGATCGTTGTAGCTGGCACGGCCCAGCAGCGCGGCAGCAGCCTCGATATCGGGGGCAAAGTACCTGTCCTTGTCGTAGAAGGGGACATGAGCGCGCAGCCGCCCCTTGGCTACTTCCACCCCCTCGCTGGCCCGCAGCGGAGCACGGAAATCGAGCCCCTGCGCCGCCGCCAACAGTTCGACCGCCAGAATGCCACGGGTGTTCTCGGCCATGTCCGCCAGCCGGCGGCCGGCGAAGGTCGCCATGGAGACATGATCCTCCTGATTGGCGGAGGTGGGCAGGCTGTCTACCGAGGCCGGATGGGCCAGGGTCTTGTTCTCGGAGGCGAGCGCCGCCGAGGTGACCTGAGCGATCATGAAGCCGGAGTTGACCCCGCCATTGTTGACCAGAAACGCCGGCAGGCCGGACATCCGCGAGTCGATCAGCAGTGCCATCCGCCGCTCGGAGAGCGAGCCGATTTCGGCGATGGCCAGCGCCAGATTATCGGCCGCAAAGGCCACCGGCTCGGCGTGAAAGTTACCGCCAGAGATGATCTCTTCGTCATCGGCAAACACCAGCGGATTGTCGGAGACCGAGTTGGCCTCGCACACCAACACCTCGGCCGCCTGACGGATCTGGGTCAGGCAGGCCCCCATCACCTGCGGCTGGCAGCGCAATGAGTAGGGATCCTGCACCTTCTCGCAGTTGTGGTGGGACATGCCGATCTCGCTGAGATCACCGAGCAGATGGCGATAAGAGGCAGCGGCATCGATCTGGCCACGCTGACCGCGTACCGCGTGAATGCGGGCATCGAACGGACGGCGGCTGCCAAGGGCCGCCTCCACGCTCATGGCACCGATGGTGATGGCTCCGGCGAACAGATCCTCGGCGTGGAACAGCCCTTCCAGCGCAAAGGCGGTGCTTGCCTGGGTGCCGTTGAGCAGCGCCAGCCCCTCTTTCGGTGCCAGCGCGATGGGCTCAAGCCCGGCGATCCGCAACGCTTCGCTCGCATCGATCTCGCGCCCATCGTGACGAGCCTTGCCTTCACCGATCAGCAGGCAGCTCATATGGGCCAGCGGCGCCAGATCGCCGGAAGCGCCGACGGAACCCTTCTTCGGCACCAGCGGATAGACCTCGGCGTTGACCAGCTTCATCAGCGCCTCCAGCACCGCCAGCCGGATGCCGGAGAAACCCCGCGCCAGCGAGTTGAGCTTGAGCACCATCATCAACCGCACGGTGGCGTCATCCATATAGGTGCCGATGCCCGCAGCGTGGGAAAGCACGATGGATCGCTGCAGCTCGTCGAGCTGATCCACCGGGATCCGGGTGTTGGCCAGCAGGCCAAAGCCGGTGTTGATGCCGTACACCACGCGTCCCTGCTCGATCACTCGGGAGACAGTGGCGGCAGAGGCGTGGATCGCCGGCAACGCCGCCGGATCCAGTGCAATGTGTACCGGCTCGCGGCTGACGCGACGCAGGGTGGCAAGATCCAGCTCGCCCGGGGTAATAGTCAATTCAAACATGGTGTTACACCTTTCCTTTGACACCGTTGGCGCCGTCAATCATCGGCAGATCCAGTTTCTCCTCGCGGGCGCAGTTGATGGCAATTTCGTAGCCCGCATCGGCGTGACGCATCACCCCGGTGGCCGGGTCGTTGCGCAGCACGCGACCGACGCGACGGGCCGCATCGTCGCTACCGTCACAGACGATCACCACACCGGAGTGCTGGGAGAAGCCCATGCCGACCCCGCCGCCGTGGTGCAGGGAAACCCAGGTCGCGCCACCAGCGGTGTTGAGCAGGGCGTTGAGCAGCGGCCAGTCGGAGACGGCATCGGAGCCATCCATCATCGACTCGGTCTCGCGGTTCGGGCTCGCCACCGAGCCGGAATCCAGATGATCGCGGCCGATGACGATGGGGGCTTTCAGCTCGCCGTTTTTCACCATCTCGTTGAAGGCCAGACCGAGGCGTACCCGATCCTTGACCCCGACCCAGCAGATCCGCGCCGGTAGCCCCTGAAACGCGATGCGCTCGCGGGCCATGTCGAGCCAGTTGTGCAGGTGAGGATCATCGGGGATCAGCTCTTTTACCTTCTGATCGGTCTTGTAGATATCTTCCGGATCGCCAGAGAGGGCCACCCAGCGGAACGGGCCTATCCCCTCGCAGAACAGCGGGCGGATATAGGCGGGGACGAAGCCGGGGAAGTCGAAGGCGTTTTTCACCCCCTCCTCAAGCGCCATCTGACGGATGTTGTTGCCGTAATCCAGGGTCGCCGCGCCGCGCTCTTGCAAGGTCAGCATCGCCTCCACCTGACGAGCCATGGAGCGGCGAGCGGCCAGATTCACCTCCTGCGGGGCACTCTGTTGCAGCTCGCGCCACTTTGCCACGCTCCAGCCCTGCGGCAGGTAGCCGTGCACCGGGTCGTGGGCGGAGGTCTGGTCGGTCACCACGTCAGGGGTGATGCCACGGGCCACCAGCTCGGCGAACACATCGGCGGCGTTGCCGAGCAGACCGACGGAGACGGCGCTGCCGCTCTGCTTGGCCTCTTCGACCATGGCCAGCGCCTCATCCAGGCTGTGCGCCTTCTTGTCCACATAACGGGTACGCAGACGAAAATCGATGCGGGTCTCGTCGCACTCCACGGCGATCATCGAGAAACCGGCCATGGTGGCGGCCAGCGGCTGGGCGCCGCCCATGCCGCCGAGACCACCGGTCAGGATCCAGCGCCCTTTGGGTTCACCGTTGAAGTGCTGATTGGCCACCGCGAAGAAGGTCTCGTAGGTGCCCTGCACGATCCCCTGGGTGCCGATATAGATCCACGAACCCGCAGTCATCTGGCCGTACATCATCAAGCCCTTCTTATCGAGCTCATTGAAGTGCTCCCAGTTGGCCCAATGCGGCACCAGATTGGAGTTGGCAATCAGCACCCGCGGCGCATCCTTGTGGGTCTGGAACACCCCGACCGGCTTGCCGGATTGCACCAGCAGGGTCTGGTCCTCCTCGAGCCGGGTCAGCACCTCGACGATCTTGTCAAAGCAGGCCCAGTTGCGGGCGGCGCGACCGATGCCGCCATAGACCACCAGCGACTGGGGATGCTCGGCCACCTCGGGGTCCAGGTTGTTCATCAGCATCCGCAGCGGCGCTTCGGTGAGCCAGCTCTTGGCGGTCAGTTCGGTGCCGCGCGGGGCACGGATCACGCGGTTCGGATCATGACGGGGATCCTGCTGTTGCACAGACATACACACTCCTTGTTGTATCAATAGGGTGTCTTCGGCGACGGGCGGCCAAAGGGTTAACGGGTCAACAGATGAACCAGCCGCGCGGCCACGCGGGCACTGCGGTTGTCCTGATCCAGCGTCGGGTTGTACTCGGCCAGATCGGCAAGCCTGAGCTTGCCGCTGGCCCGGATATGGGCGATCAGCGGTTCGATCACCGCCAGCTCCACGCCGCGGGCGGCGGGGGCACTCACTCCCGGCATCACGGCTCCGGGCAGCACATCAAGATCGATGGTCAGATAGAGGTGATCACAATCGGCGATAAAGGCGTCCAGCCCGCCTAGCAAGGCTGGCAGCTCGGTCTGAGTCATCGCCTCGTCCAGCACATGCCACACTCCCAGCGTCTTGGCTCGGGCAAACAGGGCTTGGGTATTGGCGGTCTCGGCCACCCCGAGGCAGGCGTAATGAAACGGCGTGCCCTGAGCGGCACACTGCTCGGCAATCTGGAAGAAGGGGGTGCCGGAGCTTGCCAATTCCTGCTTCATGCGCAGGTCAAAGTGGGCGTCGAGGTTGATGATCCCGACCCGCCCCTGACCCGCCAGATGCAGGTTGAGGCCACTCCAGCTACCGAAGGCCACCTCGTGACCACCCCCCAGCACCAGCGGGAAGTGGCCCAGATTGAGCGCAGCAGCGACCCGCTCGGCCAGACGGCCGTGGGCGGCATCGAGATCCCCATCGGTACAGCTCACATCCCCGCCATCGTAGACGGGTCGATTCAGGTGCCAGGCGGTATTGGCCAGCAGCTTGCGCACTGCCAGCGGCGCACCGGCGGCGCCGACACGCCCCTTGTTGCGGCGCACCCCTTCATCGCAGGCAAAACCGAGCAGCACTACACCTGCTGCCTCTTGTGCCCCGGCACCCCAGGGCTGCACCTTGTCATGCCAGCGCAGGGCCAGTTCGCCATCTTCCGGATCCTGTCGTCCCTGCCAGAGCGACATGTCGACCGGGTTGAACTTATCCATGGAGGGTCTCCTCGCCGTTGAAGATGCGGCCTGCCAGCTGATCGACGCCGACCATGTAGCTCAGCTCGGCCGGATGGGTGCAGTGCCAGATCAGGAAATCGGCCGCCATCCCCACCCTGAGCTGGCCAAGGCGCTCCTGTTCGCCAAGCGCTTTGGCGGCGTGGCGGGTCACCCCGACCATCGCCTCCACCGGAGTCAGACCAAACAGGGTACAGGCCATGTTCATCGCCATCCGCAGCGAGACGATGGGAGCCGTGCCCGGGTTGATGTCGGAGGAGACAGCCATCGCCACCCCCGCCTTGCGCAGCGCGGCGACCGGCGGCAGTTTGGTCTCTTTAAGAAAATAGAAGGCGGTGGGCAGCAGGGTAGCGACTACGCCGCGCTGGGCCAGCGCCAGGATCCCCTGCGGATCCAGATACTCCAGATGATCCACCGAAAGGGCGCCGAAGTTGGCGGCGAGGGTGCTGCCACCAAGGTTGGAGAGCTGATCCATATGCCCTTTCACCGGCAGGCCGTATTGATCCGCCGCCAGATAGACCTGCTCGGTCTGGGCCAGCGAGAAACCGATATGCTCGCAGAAGACATCCACCGCATCGGCCAGGCCCGCTTTGGCGGCGGCCGGGATAATCTCCTGACAGATGGTCTCGACCCAGCTGTCGGGGTCATCGCGATACTCCGGCGGCACCGCATGGGCCGCCAGCAAAGTGGTTTTGACCCGGATCGGCAACGCCTCACCCAGTCGGCGGGCCACCCGCAGCATCTTGAGTTCATCATCCAGCGTCAGACCATAGCCGGACTTGATCTCCACCGTGGTGGCCCCTTCGCGGATCAGGGATTTCACCCTCGGCAGCGCCAGCTCAAAGAGCTGCTCTTCACTGGCGGCGCGGGTAGCACGCACCGTGCTGATGATGCCGCCGCCCCGACGGGCGATCTCGGCATAGGGCACCCCCTGCTGGCGCAGCTCGAACTCCTCGGCACGGCTGCCGGCAAAGATGAGGTGGGTGTGGCAATCGATAAGGCCGGGGGTGACCAGCTTGCCCTGCATATCCAGCCAATGGGCGGGATACGGCCCCTTCAACTCGGCCATCGGCACCAGGGCGTGGATCTTGCCATCCTTCACGCCGATGGCATGGAGCGGCAGCAGACCGTAATCGGCCAGTCCGGCATTCAGGGTGGCGGGCGTCACGTTGAGCCAGACCCGCTCGCAGTTCAACAGTTCCTTGTTCATAGCGACCTCAAATGTATATACATATCCTTATAATCGATCCATCCGGCGAAAGAAAGAGCAGGATTCACAACCTGATAACAGCGTCACGCTTAGAGTTTAAGCACAAAAAAGCCCACCAGAGGTGGGCTTGAGAAGAATCGATTTGTATAGACAATTAAGACAGCTGCGCCTTGGAGCTCAGCTTGTAGCGGGAACCGGGGGAGAGCAATCTGGCGTAAGAGACCAGATGTCCTTCCGACCAGGTGCGCCTGTGCAACAATAGGCAGGGTGTATCCACGCGAATTTGCAACAATCCCGCCTCACCGGCACTCGGCAACACGGCTTCCACCACGTGCTCCATCTCGGAGAGGGGGCAAAGCTCCATCAGATAGCGATTGGGAGTCTGTTTCGTGAAATCCTGCTCGCCATAACCCGGCAGCCGCTCGGCATCAACGAAGCGCTCCTCCAGTTGCAGCGGCTCGCCATCAGCCTGATGGACGATGAGGCTGTGAAAGATAGGGGCACCAACCCGCAGCCCAAGCTGCACCGCCACCTTCTCGTCGGCGGCCAGCCGCTGCAACCGGATCACTCTGGCGCTGTATTCGCTGCCTCGCTCGGCAATCTCGTCGGCAATGTTGCGAATGGCCAGCAGCGGCGATTCGGTACGCCGATCCGCCACGAAGCTGCCGGATCCGGCGGTGCGCACCAGCCACCCCTCGGCCACCAGTTCACGCAGTGCCCGGTTGACCGTCATCCGGCTCACGGTGAACTGCTCGCACAGGGCCGCTTCGGTCGGGATCCTGTCCCCCGCCTGATAGTGGCGTTCGCGGATCCGATCCAGAATATGCTGCTTGATCTGCAGGTAGAGGGCGGGCGCCAACGGGATGCTCCTTAGCGCCGACGGTGGGGCGGACGCATGTCCGGCCAGGCGCGGTAGACGTCGGGGATCTGATCCGGCCCGCTGATGCAGAGATCGAGATCGTGCAGCAAGCCATCCTTGATCCCGTAGATCCAGCCGTGGACGGCCAGCTCCTGCCCCTTGCGCCAGGCGTTCTGGATGATGGTGGTGTGGCAGACGTTGGCCACCTGCTCGGCCACGTTCAGCTCGCACAGATAGTCGAAGCGCTCGTGCTCATCCTCGATGGCCTCCAGCTCTTCACCATATTTGAAGTAGACATCCTTGATGTTGCGCAGCCAGTTGTCGATGAGCCCCAACTCCTGATTCTGCATCGCCGCCTTGACCCCGCCGCAGCCATAATGGCCGCAGACGATGATGTGCTTCACCTTGAGCACTTCGACCGCATATTGCAGCACCGAGAGGCAGTTGAAGTCGGTGTGAACCACCAGATTGGCGACGTTGCGGTGAACGAAGACATCCCCCGGCAGCAACCCCATCAGCTGGTTGGCGGGCACCCGGCTATCGGAGCAGCCGATCCAGAGGTATTCGGGAGCCTGCTGGGCAGAGAGGGTGGCAAAGAAGGCGGGATCTTCCGCTTTGATCCGCTCGGCCCACTCACGGTTATTGGTAAACAGGTCCTTCAACAGTTTCACTTCTGCTCTCCATCATGTGGCTGTGGCGGCAACATAACATACCCAAGGGTTATCAGGGCAAGCCCCGATTACCGGCCGCAGAAACAAAAACAGGGCCATCAGGCCCTGTTTTCAACGCGGAGGCATCAAGCCTCCATGGCATCTTTCAGCTTCTTGAGCGCATTCTTCTCAAGCTGACGCACTCGCTCGGCAGAGACGCCGTAGGTATCGGCCAGCTCCTGCAGAGTGGTCTTGCTGTCATCATCGAGCCAGCGAGCGCGGATGATGTGCTGGCTGCGCTCGTCGAGAGAAGAGAGAGCCGAGCTCAGACGGCGGGTCGCATGATCGTCCCAGTTGTCATTCTCGATGGTCGCGGCCAGATCGGAGGATTTGTCCTCCAGATAGTGAACAGGTGCGAAACCGCCCTCATCTTCATCATCGCCAACCAGATCGAACGCCTGATCGTAGTTGCTCATGCGCGCTTCCATCTCGGTCACGTCACTCTCGGAAACCCCGAGATCGGCAGCCACGGCCTTCACCTCTTCGTGGTTCAGCCAGCCCAGACGCTTCTTGGATTTGCGCAGATTGAAGAAGAGCTTGCGCTGGGCCTTGGTGGTTGCCACCTTGACCATGCGCCAGTTGCGCAGAACATATTCGTGAATTTCGGCCTTGATCCAGTGCACGGCGAAGGAGACCAGACGCACGCCGACGCTCGGGTCGAAGCGCTTGACCGCCTTCATCAGACCGATGTTGCCTTCCTGTACCAGATCGGCCTGCGGCAGACCGTAACCGGCATAACTCTTGGCGACATGAACGACAAAGCGCAGGTGCGACATAACCAGCTGGCGGGCAGCCTCGAGATCGCCATCCTGCTGCAAACGCTCAGCCAGCTCACGCTCTTCCTCTGCGCTCAGCACCGGAATAGAGTTTACTGCCTGGATATAGCCTTCCAGACTACCTTGCGGAATCAAAGCCATAGTGCGCTGCAATGAAGTTCCCATCTGTTACCTCTTACTTTTCAATCGAACCAGTCTAACACCCCAAGAGGGACTGTCTACTGACCGGGTCTCATTCTGCGGCTTACATCATAGATCACAAGCCCAGCTTTAGACTGGCTTATCTTATGCCCGCAGGATGAATCATGAATGAACAGTCAAAAAAAGGGGGTCACAATGAAGGACCCCCGAAAAGTAGCATGCTAAGTCCATTGTTGCGGAGCTCGCAACCTTCACATGCTTGCCAAGTCTGACGAGCAAGGCATAGGGGCCACACTCGTATAAATTCGTTCAGCTATTTGACTGCTTATAAAGCAGAAGGTTCACAGGATCCAGTAAAGATCCTGAAGATCGCCGTTATTCAGAATACTCCGAGAAGAGTGGCCAAGCCAGAAACGGCCACTCTTTTACTTGATCCGCTTCGCAAAATCCAGCAATTCACAATGTTGATAAATTAATCAGGAAGGCTCGATGTCGCGAATGTGGCGGTGAACCGAGAACCAGGAGGCAATCAGCCCCAGTAGAGCGCCCAGCAGGATCAGGTTCACCCCGTCCACCAGACCCATGCCAACCAGCTGGAAGTTACTGTTATACAAGCCCGCCAGCTCTTTCACCACCCCCTCGCTCCAGATCACCATCACCTCGGTCAGCCACCAGGCCAGCATGCCGCCGATCACCCCGAACCAGATGCCGGTATAGAGGAAAGGACGGTGAATAAAGGCATCGGTCGCCCCCACCAGTTTCAGCACCTCGATCTCGGAGCGCTGGTTGAGGATGTTGAGGCGCAGGGTATTGCCGACAATCAGCAGCACGGCGGAGAGCAGCAGCACAGCAATACCGGTAATGGTGTGGCGCAGCAAGTTCATGATCCCCTGCAACCGGGTCAACCACTGCAGATCCAGCTTGCCCTGTTCCACACCATCCTCGTTGTTGAGCTTGCCGAGCAGCTCGGCGGCCCCTTCCGGATTCTGCCAGCGCGGATCCGGAATGACGCTCAGCACCGGCGGCAGCGGGTTGCTGTCCAGATAATCGAGCGCATCACCGAAACCGGAGATCTCGCGAAACTCCCGCAGCGCATCGTCGCGACTCATATAGGTCACCGAATCCACCTCGGGGTAGAGCAGGATCCTGTGCTGCAAGTCCAGAATGCTCTGCTCCGGCAGATCCTTGCGCAGATAGAGGGAGATCTGGGAGCTGGTCTGCCAGCTCCCCTCCACCACCTCGGCATTTTTCAGCAACACGTGGAAGCAGGAGGGCAGCGCCAGACTGACGCCGAGCACCGCCAGCGTCATCAGGGAGGCGAGCGGGTTGCGCCACAGCTCACCCAGACTGGCAAACGCCTGCCGCGCGTGGTCAACCCCGTACATCATGAGACGGCGCAGCGGCGGCTGCTTGTGACGAACGATAGCCATCAGAGCTCCTCCCCTGCCGAATACATCCGCCCCGCCTTGAGGGTCAGGGTGCGATAGCGCATGCGGGCGATGAGCCCCAGATCGTGAGTGGCGATCAGCACGGAGACGCCGAAGCGGTTGAACTCCTCGAACAGCCGCATGATATCCATGGAGAGCTGGGGATCCAGGTTACCGGTCGGTTCGTCAGCGAGCAGCAACGGCGGCTTGTTGACGATGGCACGGGCGATGCCGACCCGCTGCTGTTCACCACCGGAGAGCATGCGCGGCTGGTAGCGCTCTTTGCCGAGCAGCCCCACCTTGTCCAGCGCCGCGGCGACCCGCTTGTTGATGTCCGCGTGGCTGTAGCCATCGATCACCAGCGGCAACGCCACGTTGTCGAACACGGTGCGGTCCATCAGCAGCCGGTGATCCTGAAAGATCATCCCGATCTGGCGGCGCACATAGGGGATCTGGCTGCGCTGGATATGGCTGACATCGTCGCCATGAAAGAAAACGCGACCATCGGTCGGTCGCTCCATCACGCTGATCAGTTTGAGGAGGGTACTCTTGCCCGCCCCCGAGTGTCCGGTCAGGAAGGCCATCTCCCCCTTGCGCAGGTGAAAGCTGACCTTCTGCAGCGCCTGATGGCCACCGCTGTATACCTTGCTGACCTTGTCAAAACGAATCATAACGGTTCCCTGACATTGACAAACCCCGACCGAAGTCGGGGCATGGGATGTTTACTCATCGCGACTAAACAGGGCCTCGATAAAGTCGTTGGCGACAAAGGGACGCAGATCGTCGATCCCCTCGCCCACCCCGATATAGCGGATCGGGATCTGGAACTTGTCGGCTACCGCGAAGATGACGCCGCCCTTGGCCGTGCCATCAAGCTTGGTAAGGGTGATACCGGTCAGGCCTACCGCCTCGCTGAACAGCTTTGCCTGGCTCAGGGCGTTCTGGCCGGTGCCGGCATCCAGAGTCAGCATGATCTCGTGGGGCGCCTCTTCGTCCAGCTTCTTCATCACCCGCACCACCTTCTTGAGCTCCTCCATCAGGTTGCTCTTGTTCTGCAGGCGACCGGCAGTATCGGCGATCAGCACGTCGGCCCCGCGGGAGCGGGCAGCCTCGATGGCGTCATAAATAACGGAAGCGGAGTCGGCGCCGGTGTGCTGGGCAATCACCGGAATATTGTTGCGCTGACCCCATACCTGCAGCTGCTCGACCGCAGCGGCTCGGAAGGTGTCGCCGGCGGCCAGCATCACGCTCTTACCCTCGGCCTGGAACTGCTTGGCCAGCTTGCCGATGGTGGTGGTCTTGCCGACGCCGTTCACACCGACCATCAGGATGACGTAAGGCTTTTTGCTGGTGTCGATCACCAGCGGCTGCTCCACCTTGGCCAGCATCTCGCCCATGTCCTGCTTGAGCAGGCCATAGAGCGCCTCGGCATCCTTGAGTTGCTTGCGGTCCGCGTGCTGCACCAGCCCCTCGATGATGCGGGTGGTGGTGTCGACGCCAAGATCGGCGGTCAGCAGCTGGGTCTCCAGCTCTTCGAACAGCTCATCGTCGATCTTCTTGCCACGGAACAGGCCGAAGAAACCGGAACCGATATTCTCCTTGGTGCGCACCAGACTGCGCTTGAGGCGAGCAAAGAAGCCCTCCCGCTGCGGCTTGTCCTGGGTGTCGTCGTCCACCTTGGCGGCCAGCGGCAGAGCTGCCAGGGCGGCGGCCTCAGCCTCCATCGCAGCGACCAGACGCAGATCTTCCGCTCGCTGGGCCTCTTTGGCGATACGGGCTTCTTCCGCAGCCTGAGCTTCAGCGGCAATACGAGCCTCTTCCGCCGCACGGGCTTCAGCGGCGATACGCGCCTCTTCCGCAGCATGAGCTTCAGCGGCAATACGAGCCTCTTCCACAGCACAAGCTTCAGCGGCAATACGAGCCTCTTCCGCAGCGCGGGCTTCAGCAGCAATACGAGCTTCTTCCGCAGCACGAGCTTCGGCAGCAATACGCGCCTCTTCTGCAGCACGGGCGTCGGCGGCAATTCGAGCCTCTTCCGCCGCACGGGCTTCGGCGGCAATACGCGCCTCTTCCGCAGCGCGAGCCTCGGCAGCAATACGCGCCTCTTCCGCCGCACGGGCTTCAGCGGCAATACGCGCCTCTTCCGCCGCACGGGCTTCAGCGGCAATACGAGCCTCTTCTGCGGCTTTAACCTCGGCGGCAACACGGGCAGTTTCGGCAGCTTGCGCCTCTGCGGCGGCACGCTCCTCTTCTGCCATCAGGGATTCGTTGACGATCACCGGCTCCAGCTCGGAGGCGCACTCCTCCACCACCAGCGGACCATGATCATCCAGCTCGGTTGGCGGGCAGCAATCGTCGTGCAAAACGGGATTCTGTGCGCTGGCGGGCACTTCGGGTGCAACGGCCGGCGTACTATCGGAAACAATCACATCGGAAACGGGAGCGGGGGTAGCAGCGACCTCAGGCTCAGCGGTAATCGGGGTGGCTTGGGGTGTCTGTGGTTGGACAGCCTCAGCCTCTTCTTTCTTGCGGCCGAAACCCAGCCAGGAAAACAAACCTTTTGCCATCTAAAAAATACTCACTTCGTTGGCTGACTGCTAAGATAGCCGTCCCTTGGCGGGTCGGCATAAAAATGAACCGCCTTATACTACCACTTTATTTTCTGACGATGAAACGCGATGCCCAGAGTGAAATCCAGCCGTAGCAACCCGAGCAAAAGCCCTGCCCCGCAAGGAAAATCAGGCTTTGTAAGAATCATCAGCGGCCAGTGGCGAGGCCGCAAATTGCCGGTCAAGGATGTGGAAGGGCTCAGACCCACCACGGATCGCGTCAAGGAGACCATCTTCAACTGGCTGGCACCCCACATCCGCGGCACCCGCTGCCTGGATCTGTTTGCCGGCAGCGGCGGCCTTGGTCTGGAGGCGCTGTCCCGCTATGCCGAGCAGGTCACCCTGATCGAGATGGACAGAGGGGCGGCAGAGCAGATCAAAAAGAATCTGGCCACTCTCGGCAGCACGCAGGGTCAGGTATTCCAAACCGATGCAGTGAGCTGGCTGCAAGGCCCGGCGACACCATTTGACTTGGTGTTCCTCGATCCGCCATTTCGTCGGGATCTGCTGCCGCAAGTTTGCGAACTGCTGGAACAGCGCGGCTGGCTGGCCCCCGATGCACTCATCTATCTGGAGCGGGAGAAGGAGATGGCCGATCTGGCGCTACCCGCCAGCTGGCAACTACTCAAGGACAAACAGGCCGGTCAGGTCTGCTATCAACTCTATGTAAGGGAGGTAAACAATGAAGCGGGTATTTAATCTGCTGGCGATGGGGCTGGTGCTGTTCTTCTGGTTTGGCGTGCTGATGAGTCTTATCGCCCCCCTGCCCGGCAAACTGAACGGCTTTTTGCCGGTCTGCGGCGTGATTGTCGCCCTGTTCCACTGGCTACAGGCCAGCATGATCAAGGCTGCCTGCAAACGCTACTTCGAAGTGACCAAGGCCGAGTTTGTCGGCGTGCTGGTCTTCGGCGTATTCGGCATGGTGGATATTCGCCATCGCCTGCAGAAGATTGTCAGTGCTGCCAAGCGACCAAAGAATCAGGAGCAGGCATAAAAGAAAAGGGGACGGCTTTCGCCGTCCCCTATAGTCGTGTCGTCCTGTCCGTAGAACTGCAATGCTCCCTGCAATCCCTGACGTTATCCTAATCCCTTGGAATATCCCCTTTCCAATCCGTTGGCGTGTCCTCAGCCTTCCTGGCTTGGCAATTCATCCCGAACTGCTTCACTGTCTCCGTCCTAGAGGTGTCCATTACCACGTCCTGTGGGGTTCCCTGCGTCTTCCTGACCGATAACCATCCGGGTTATCTCGCTTCATCCTGAAGAATCCTGCCCGCATCCAGCGAGTTCCTGCTCATCCTGAAGAACGATGTCCTGTTCGTCCTGCTCTCGTCCTGAGAGTATCCCTGCCGCATCCCGCGGTGTTCCCTCGTTCATCCGTGACGACAGTCATCCAGACCATCGAACTCATCCTGAGGTGTCCCTGTTCACATCCTGCGAACTATTCCATCTTTATGCGCTGCTCTGCGTCCTGCAGAACCAGCTCCGTCCTTGTGAGACCCATAGTAAAGCGTTGCCGGATCAGAACAAGGGGGATTTCTGGAGAAAGATCCTGCCAACCGTTTATCAGACAAAGTGGACTGCAAACATAATCAATTAAAATCAATACCTTATTTAGTTTCAATGGAAAGTGGACTCCACCCTGACTAGCTTCGCGCACGGGTTAAAGCGCCAGCCTCCTACAGCAGCTATGGCAGATCTCTTACACGGCAATCCTGCACCGGAATGGCCAGGGAAAACGGTTCAATTTCGCCGTAAAAGCTTAAAAATAAGTTGAATAAATATGCTCAAAAAAACCGCAAAAAAAGCCGGCACTGGGCCGGCTATTTGCGATTTTCACTATGGTGCCAAACGTACCGTTCAGCTCACCCGATTGCCCGGATTGAGATAGGCTCTGCGCAGCGACTCGGGTGCCAGCACCTCCAGCTCGCCACCGATATTGTTCAACCAGCTGCGAAACTCCGGGGTGTCCTGCACTTCGGTCTCCACCACCACGCTGCGCTTGTCGTAGCGGGTCATCCGCGGGTTGTTGCCCGGGATCTGGTTATCCACCAGCGACTGGCTGTTGGCATCGATCCGGCCGACAAAGCGGATTGGGCCGCTCACATCCTGATAGCCCTGATCGCGGATCAGCTTCTGGATATTGAAATCCTTCGGCTGGGTGGCGCTGAAGTTGGTCAGCTCCACGTTCTTGATATGGTCGAACGGAATGCCGTAAACCTTGGGATCCAGCTCGGACAGGGTACAGAGCAGGATCGGACCATCAGGCTGATTGAGAATGCCGAGCGGATTGATGCGGTCGTAGCAGAGCCACACGGTGCGCTCTTTGATCACCCGCTGGATCTCGGCGCTGAACTTGCGGCCACGCCACAAGGCATCGCGGATCAGGGTGCTGCGGCGGATCTCCGGGTTGCCGGCAAACGGGCGCGGCGACTGGTGCACGCTCTCCAGCCAGCGTTCGGCCAGTTCACTCTGGCTGTCGCGGATAACCTGACTGGCCTTGTCGACCAGCGGGTTCAATTCGGTCAGCACACTCGCGGGCAACAGCTGGCTGGCCTGGTCGCTCCAGGTTTTCAGCGCAACGGCCAGCGAGAGCGGCATGATGTTGGCAAAGTCATTGAGGCCGTGGCGCTCGAAGCACCAGCCATGGGGTTTGCTGCGCTCGTCCGAGGTGAGGTCGAACAGTCCCATGCCGGACATCTCTTCCAGGTCCCGTTGCACGGTACGCAGACTGACGTGGATACCTTCCTCTTCCAGTTTTACCTGAAGTTGGCTGGCGGTCAGCTTGTAAGGGCGGTGCGGGATGCAACGCGCCAAGGTCAGTTGTCGTAACAGCTTCTTACTCATGGTGCATGCCTTCACTGGTTTAGCGTTGACTGTATGCTAAGGGCATCTTGCGACAGTCTATGTCGCAAGTTTTGCCGCGACAACTGTCGCCATTTTCATACAAAACGCACTATGTTATTGATTTATAAATCAAAACAATCAGTAATGAAGGCTAAAAACTGAAAAGATTTGCAGAAAAAACATCAAATTAAAGCTCTGCATCAAATCAATGAGGCAGCATAAAAAACCATTCAATCAATGATTAACAGCCAATCATATAAAAAGAGGAGGAGAAAGCTCTCCTCCTCACCGGATTTACATCAGCCATGACCAGGGCGACTTGGTGACAGCGGCGCCAACCATATAGCCAAACACTGCCAGTGCAGCCAAGCCGGCCAACAGCTTCTGGCCACGGGCCGGACGCTTGAGCGCCATGACACCCAGACCGATATAGAGCACCAGAGCAATCAGCTTGGCCAACAGCCAGGGTTGCAGACCCGGGCTCAGCTGCAAGGCCACCGCCAGCAGAACACCGAGCAGCAGCAGGAAGGTGTCGTTGATATGAGGCAGGATCTTCAGCCACTTCTGCTGCAACCGCGCACTACCGGACAGTGCCAGACTCCAGCGGTAGGCAAACAGCAACAGGCTGACCAGCGCCAGCGTCATGTGCAGGTGTTTGAGCATGGGATAATAGGCAATCATTTTGCTTCCTTGTCGTCGTCGGGTAGCCCGCTGTTCCAGTTGTGGGCATGAATACGTTCCTGCCCCTCCTCATCGTCTTGCAGCAGATCGGAGAGGATCTCCCGGTATTGCAGGCTCTTGTTGATATAGGTGTGTTCGTCGTCGAGATAGTTGACCTGCTCGCGCAGCAACCAGTTGTCGTGTTGTTTGAAGGTCTGGCCCGCCCGCCAGGCCTGATTGGCGCGAAAACCGAGTTGAGTCAGGGCCTCCACCCCCAGATCCACGGCGGAGCCCAGCGTCTCCCGATATACGCTGTCGACACCGTGGCGCAGGATCTCGTGGGCATGGGGACGATCCTGCGCCCGCGCCAGGATCTTCAGATGGGGAAAGTGCTTCTGCACCATCTCGATCACCGCCAGCGAAGTAGCGCTGTCGTTGATGGAGAGCACCAGCAACTTGGCCTTGTGAGCGCCGGCGGCATGGAGCAGATCAAGGCGACTGGCATCGCCATAGAAGACCTGATAGCCATACTTGCGCAGCGTCTCTATCTGGCTGGCGTCCTGCTCGAGGATGGTGGTGCCGATGCCGTGCCCGTGCAGCAGACGTCCCACGATCTGACCGAAACGGCCGAAGCCCGCGATGATCACCGGATGCTCCACCAATTCGGGTTGCTCATGCTGCGGCACCTCGCTCTGGTTACGGTAATCGAACCAGGGTTGGATCACCCGATCGTTGAGGATCAGCAGCAGCGGGGTCAGCGCCATGGAGAGCGCAACCACCAGCGTCAGCAGGGAGATGGTCTCGCCGGGCAGCACCCGGTTTTGCGCGGCAAACGAAAAGAGCACGAACGCAAACTCACCGCCCTGGGCGAGCGCCAGCCCGAAGGTCCAGCGTTGGCTCGGCGAGATGCGCAAGACGAAGCCAAGCGCCATCAACACCAGCCACTTGAGCACCATCAGCCCCACCACCAGCGTCGGGATGAGGAAAGGGTGTTCGGCAAACAGGCCAAAGTTGATGCCAGCCCCCACCGACATGAAGAAGAGGCCGAGCAGCAGCCCCTTGAACGGCTCTATGTCCGCCTCCAGCTCATGGCGATATTCGCTGTCGGCCAATACCACGCCCGCGAGGAAAGAGCCGAGAGCGGGCGAGAGGCCGACCGACTCCATCAGCACGGCGATGGCGATCACCAGCAGCAGGGCGGCGGCGACGAAGATCTCCCGCATGTGGGACTGGGCAATGGCCCGGAACACCGGCCGCATCAGGTAATGGCCACCCAGCACGATGCCGGAGATGGCAGCTACCACCAGCAGGCCGTGCTGCCAGCCCGCCAGCTCGGAGCTGCCATTGTTGCTCACCGGTGCCATGGCCAGCAGCGGCAGGATCGCCAGGATCGGAATGACGGCAATGTCCTGAAACAGCAGCACGGCAAAGGCGGAGCGACCGCTCTCGCTCTGCATCAACTTGCGCTCCTGCAGGCTCTGCAACACGATGGCGGTGGAGGAGAGCGCCAGAATGAGGCCGATGGCCAGCCCCTGTTGCAGCGGCAAAGCGATCAGGTGCGCCACGCCGGTCAGCGCTGCCGTGGTAAGCAGCACCTGCAGGCCGCCGGTGCCGAGGATCGGCCCCTTCAGCTGCCACAAGAGGGCCGGGCGCAACTCAAGACCAACCAGAAACAGCATCAGCACCACGCCAAACTCGGCGAAGTGCATCACATCCTTCTGCTCCCCCACCAGCCCCAGCAGGAAGGGGCCAATGATGATCCCCGCCAGCAGATAGCCGAGCACCGAACCGAGCCCCCAGCGCTTGGCCAGCGGCACCGCAATAACCGCTGCCGAGAGATAGATAAAGGCATCAAACAGGATCCCGTGGCCCATCAGTCAGCCCTCCGTTTCAACGTCTGATCCGGCTCATAAGCTCGGCCAAAATGCAGCCCGTGTTTCATCAGAGCACCTCCAGCAGATCGCGCAGATAGGGGCGGCTGGCCAGCTGCTCCGGCGTGAGTTGCTCGTCACGCAACGCCGTCAGCAGCTGGCAATAATCCTGACCGCAGCGGCGCAGGGCGGCGGGATCCTTGATCTTGTGGAACGAGTGGAGCACAAAGGGCGGCAACCAGTTCATGCCGCACAATCTGGCCGCCTGCTGAAAGGGCAGCAGAAAATCGAGCAGCGGCCGGCTGTTGTACCCCTCGCTACAGTAGGACTCCGGCGCACCGCCGGTGGTAATGGCGCTCAGCCACTGCTTGCCCTTGAGGGCATGAGCTTCGGGGCCGTAGGCGTAGCCATACTCCAGCACCAGATCCATCCACTCCTTCATGATGGCCGGGCAGGAGTACCAGTAAAACGGGTGCTGAAAGACGATGATGTCGTGCTCGGATAGCAGCGCTTGCTCCCGCTTCACATCGATGAACATGTCGGGATAGTGGTGGTAGAGATCATGAACCGTGACCCCCTCCAACCCCTCAATCGCCTGCAACAGCTGCTTGTTGGCCCGCGAGCCCTGCAAGGCAGGATGGGAAAAAATAACCAGAATGCGTTTCATGACAACATCACCCGAACAAGCGCCAGAGCTGGCGCGATAAAAGAGAAAAGGGGTGTGACAGACGCATCGTAAAGATGCACAGGAAAGCGACCTTATCAGGAAGCACCGTGGCCTGCCAACTCGGGGATCAGCTCCCGCAGCGCCGGATTGAGGGTCTGATGAGCGGGGTAACAAAGCCCGATCCGGCGAAACATCCGCGGCCCGCTCACCGGCAGGGTACAGAGCCCCGCCTCATCCTCCACCAGCCCGTCCGGCAGAAAGCTGATGCCAACCCCGGCCAGCACCAGCGCCATCACCAACCCCTTGCTCTCGGCCTTGGCCACCAGATTGAGGGTGAGCCGGTCACAGGCCAGCAAACCTATGGTCTGTTGATGAGCTTCACAGGGTGGGCACTCAATAAAATCATAATGTTGCAGCTCGGCCAGCTCGATTTTCTCACGGCTGGCCAGGGGATGGCCGACCGGCACGCAGAGCACGTAATCCTCTTCCCAGAGCGGCAGAAAGATCTCGTCCTCCCGGCGCAGGGCGTCCAGCGTCAGCCGACAGTCGGCTGGCGTGCCGTAATCGGAGAGGGTGAGATCCAGCTCGGGCAGTACCGTCTGTACCCGTTGCAGCAATCCCGCCACCCGACGCCGGCTCAGGTCGGGCATGATGGCGATATTGAGCCTCGCACGCGTCGCTTTCTGGCGAAACAGCTCCGGCAGACGACGCGCCTCCTCCACCAGCTTGACCGCATGGGGATAGAGATAGTGGGCAGGATCGCGCGCCTCCACCCCCTTCTTGCCACGGATGAAGAGGCTGTCACCGAGCGCCTCTTCCAACTGGCGCAGCCCAGCCGAGAGAGAAGGCTGGCTGACGTGGCAGCGTTCGGCCGCCGCCGTGATGTTCTTCTCTTCATAGATGGCGATGAAGAAACGCAGCAGTCGCAAATCCAGCATAAGTCCAACCATAGTTTTTTCAGATGATAACCAGCGGAAAACAATATTTATCACTTATAGATGCAGTGACTATAGTGACCCTGTTCCGCGCTGGCCAGCAGCTTGTTGGCTCAAACCGACTATCGAATCTGAAGGAAAAAATCATGTCCAAAGCTCTCGTCGTTATCACCGGTGCCTCTGCCGGGATCGGTGCCGCCATCGCCCGTGCCTTCTCTGCTGCCGGTCATCCGCTGCTGCTGCTGGCCCGTCGGGTCGAGCCGATGCAGGCACTCGGTCTGCCCAATACCCTCTGCATCGGGGTCGATGTGACCGACACCGCAGCCATGAAAGCCGCCGTCCAGCAGGCGGAAGCCAAATTTGGCCCGGTCGGCTGCATGGTCAACAACGCCGGCGTCATGCTGCTGGGTCAGGCTGACGTGCAGGATCCGGCCGAGTGGCAGCAGATGCTCAACATCAACGTCATGGGGGTGCTGAACGGCGTCCACTCAGTGCTGGCCGGGATGAAAGAGCGCCGCAGCGGCACCATCATCAACATCAGCTCCATCGCCGGTCGCAAGACCTTCCCGAACCATGCCGCCTACTGCGCCACCAAGTTCGCCGTCCACGCCCTGACCGAGAACATCCGCGAAGAGGTTGCCGATGTCGGCGTGCGGATGGTGACCATAGCTCCGGGTGCGGTAGAGACCGAGCTGCTCAGCCACACCACTGACGAAAGCATCAAGGCCGGTTACCACGACTGGAAAGATCAGATGGGCGGCGTCATCGCGCCGGAAGTGATCGCCGAGGCGGTGCTCTATGCCTGGAACCAGCCGGCCAACGTCTGCGTGCGCGAGATCGTGCTGGCGGCCACCCGTCAGCAACCTTAATCTGCGCTGACGGGCACGATGGGGAGGGCTTGACCCTCCCCGGGGGCACAGGGTTACCATGTGCCCCTTGTTATTTCCGAGTTATTCCATGGTTCTCACCCGTCGCCAACTCGCTCACGCCCGTCGCTGGCTCCCCCTGTGGAGTCTGGTGCTGGTGTTGATGTCGTTTGGCAGCCGGGCCGCAACCGACCTCTGTACCCTGACCACCCACTGCAGCCAGAGCGAACGCTCGCTGGAAAAAGCGATGCCCTGCGGCAGCTTCACCACGGTGCTCTCGATGACGCTGCTGGCCAGCGACAGCCTGACGGTGGCGGTGCTGGAACCGGATAGTCCCGACTTCTCTTCTCCCTCTCTCTATATGCCGGAAGCGCCGCTGGAGCGGCTCGAACGCCCCCCTCGCACTCAGGCCTGAAAGTCATCCCGTATCGGGCATCTTTTCTTTCATCTGAGGTGAGTTATGTACAAACCCCTGTTACTGGCCATGCTGGCCGGTACCGTCAGCTTTTCAGCCCTCGCGGCCGAGAAGATGACCGTCTACAAATCCAAATATTGTGGCTGCTGCCAAAGCTGGAACGAACACATGGAGCAGAATGGCTTCGAACTGGAAGTCATCGAGACCGAGCAGCTCGGCGCAGTGAAACAGCAATACGGTATCGCGCCGGAACTGGCCTCTTGCCATACCGGCATCGTAAATGGCTATGTGATCGAGGGGCATGTACCGGCCGCCGACGTGAAGAAACTCCTCAAGGAGCGGCCTGCCATCCGCGGTCTGACCATTCCGGGCATGCCCCAGAGTGCGCCGGGCATGGATATTCCCGGCCAGCCCTATGAGGTATTGAGCATCAGCAACGAGGGCACGACCAGCAGCTGGTCGCGCTACCCGGGCTGACGACAACTGGCCATGAACCGGCACTCCACTATCATGTGAGGCACACCTGAGCGGACTCTTGCCGCTCATGGCCAGAGAAGGGGCCGCTATCGCGAGATGGCGGCCTTTTTTGTTTGCTTTTCCTTCAATAACAAGGGATTGCTTGCAACAATCGGCAACAAGGGGCAGATTTAACGCCAATTCATGGAGCCGATGCTCAGGTCTGCCAACCCTTTCCAGCGCCAAGGATGCGACATGTTTACCTTTTCCCGAGGAGTTCTGCTGCTAGCCTTTCTGACAGTTCTCCCCCCTACTTATGCCAATGAAGAGCCTGCCATGACGACACCTGACACCTCAATCCAGCCGCCCGTGGCCGCCAAACATCCCCGCACACTGAAAAAGCATGGGGACACCCGGATCGACAACTACTACTGGCTGCGTGACGACCAGCGTCAGGCGCCGGAAGTGCTGCAATACCTCGAGGCCGAGAACGCCTATACCGAAGCCATGCTCAAGCCGACCAAGCCGCTGCGCGAGCAACTCTACAAGGAGATGGTGGCCCGCATCCCCCAGCAGGATGAGTCGGTTCCCTATGTGAAGAATGGCTACCGCTACCAGACCCGCTATGAACCGGGCAAGGAGTACGCAATCTACTCCCGCACCAGGCTGGGAGAGGAGCAGGCAAACCTGCTGCTCGACAGCAACCAGCGGGCAGAAGGGCACGAGTTCTATGCCCTCGGCGCCCTTGAGGTGAGTCGCAACAACCGCTGGCTGGCGGTGGCGGAGGATTATCTCTCCCGCCGCCAATACAAGATCCAGTTCCTCGATCTGGAGAGCGGCAAGTGGGCCGCCGACACGCTGGAGAACACCTCCGGCAATCTGGTGTGGGCCAACGACAACAAGACCGTCTTCTATGTGCGCAAGCACCCGCAGACCCTGCTCCCCTATCAGGTCTACCGCCACACGCTCGGTACGGATCCGGCCACGGACAAGCTGGTCTACGAGGAGAAGGATGACTCCTTCTACGTCAGCCTCTACGCCACCACCTCGGAAGATTTCATCGTCATCGCCCTCTCCAGCACTACCACCGGCGAAGCGCGGCTGATCGATGCCAACCTGCCGGAACACGCACCGCGCCTGTTCCTGCCGCGCAAGGTAGATCACGAATACAGCCTGGATCACTACCGCGGCCGCTTCTATGTGCGCTCCAACAAGGATGGCAAGAACTTCGGCCTCTACGAAACCAAGGAGAGCCCGGTCGATCGCTGGAAGCCGGTGATTGCCCCGAGCCCCGAGGTGCTGCTGGAGAGCTATGCCCTGTTCAAGGATTGGCTGGTGCTGGAAGAGCGCAGCAAGGGGCTGACCCGCTTGCGTCAGGTCAACTGGCAGAGCGGTGAGCAGAAGGAGATCGCCTTCGACGACCCTGCCTACGTCACCTGGCTCGCCTACAACCCGGAGCCGGATACCAGCGCCCTGCGTTATGGCTACTCCTCCATGACCACCCCCTCCTCTACCTATGAGCTGGACATGGCAACCGGCCAGCGCACCCTGCTCAAGCAACAGCCGGTGGCAGGCTTCAAGGCTGATCAATATGCCAGCGAACGGCTCTGGGTCACCGCCCGCGACGGCGTATCGGTGCCGGTATCGCTGGTCTATCGCAAGGACAAGTTCAAGAAAGGTCTCGCCGATTCGGCCAAGAATCCGCTGCTGGTCTATGGCTACGGCTCCTACGGCGCCAGCATGGATCCCGACTTCAGCAGTTCACGCCTGAGCCTGTTGGATCGCGGCTTCGTCTACGCCATCGCCCATATCCGCGGTGGCGAGGAGCTGGGTCGCCCCTGGTACGAAGATGGCAAACTGCTGAAAAAACAGAACACCTTCAATGACTTCATCGATGTTACCAAGGCACTGGTCGAGCAAGGCTACGGTGCCAGGGATCAGGTCTACGCCATGGGCGGCAGCGCCGGCGGTCTGTTGATGGGTGCCGTCATCAATCAGGCGCCCGAACTCTATCGCGGCGTGGTGGCGCAGGTGCCCTTCGTCGATGTGGTCACCACCATGCTGGACGAGTCGATCCCCCTCACCACCGGGGAGTATGACGAGTGGGGCAACCCGAACCAGAAGCGCTACTACGACTACATGAAGAGCTACAGCCCCTACGATCAGGTCAAGGCGCAAGCCTACCCCAACCTGCTGGTCACCACCGGGCTGCACGACTCCCAGGTGCAATATTGGGAGCCCGCCAAGTGGGTCGCCAAGCTGCGCGAGCTGAAGACGGATGATAACAAGTTGTTACTGAATACCGACATGGATGCCGGCCACGGTGGCAAGTCGGGCCGCTTCAAAGCCTACGAAGATATCGCGCTGGAGTACGCCTTTATCCTGGATCTGGCTGCCCCGGCAAACTGATCTCATATGACGCTAGCCCTTGCCACGCAAGGGCTACAAAAGAAACCTTCCGCAACTCCCCACCCGACTCCCGCACAATTAATCCCCGATCAACAAATTAATGATCGGCATCAAACTTTTCGATATTAAACGCTGCTTTTTTGCCCTTTTGTTTGATTGTTGTTGGCGAGATGTGCTTAATCGAAGCCGTTACAACTTTTTCTTTGGCCCCTCAGGGGCCAAATTATCTTCTGCCGGCAGGACGCCGGTTATCTCACCGCAGGATGATGGTGGCTTTTTTGGGAGGGGGTAACAGCCCGACCTTTTCCTCGTACGAGGCCCTATCGGTCAGCCCGGCTCCCGCCGCAGGCTCGCCATAAATTCACTCGTGGAACGGGTGAGATAACTCAATGAAAAGGATGGAAAACATGAAAGGATTATCCCTGGCATGCGCCCTGTCGGCTGCTCTGGTCGGCGTATCGTTTGGTGGCCCGGTACAGGCGCAGGAGCGCTTCGTGACCATAGGCACCGGCGGCCAGACCGGCGTCTACTATGTCGCGGGCCAGTCGATCTGCCGCTTCCTCAATCGCGGCGCGTCCGATCACCAGATCAAGTGCAATGCCCCGGCCAGCGGCGGCGGTGTGGCCAACGTCAACGGCATTCGCAGCGGCGAATTCAACTTCGGCATCATGCAATCCGATCACCAGTTCAAGGCGATGAAAGGGCTGCCCCCCTTCCAGGCGGAAGGAGCCATGGATGACATGCGCGCCGTCTTCTCCCTGCAGAGCGAGGTGTTCACCATCCTGGCTCGCAAGGATGCCAAGGTCGCCGGCTTCGATGATCTCAAGGGCAAGCGGGTCAATATCGGCAACCCGGGCTCAGGCCAGCGCGACACCATGGAAGAGATCATGGCGGTCAAGGGCTGGCAGAAGGGCGACTTCGGTCTGGTTTCCGAACTCAAGCCGGCCGAACAGGCCTCCGCCCTCGGTGACAACAACATCGACGCCATGAGCTACTTCGTCGGCCACCCCAATGGCGCCATTCAGGAAGCCTCCACCACCACTGACGCAGTGCTGGTGCCGGTCACCGGCGCCGAGATCGACAAGCTGCTGGCCGAGAAGAGCTACTACACCAAGGCTGAAATTCCGGGTGGCATCTACAAGGGCAGTGACCAGCCGACCCCCTCCATTGGTGGCAAGGCGGTACTCTCCACCAGCGCCAAGACCGACCCCGAAGTGGTTTACCAGCTGGTGAAGTCGGTGTTCGACAATCTGGATCGCTTCAAGCGCCTGCACCCGGCCTTCGCCGACCTCCAAGAGGCCGACATGATCAAGGTGGGGCTCTCAGCACCGCTCCATGAAGGGGCTGCCCGCTACTACAAAGAGCGCGGCTGGATCTAAGCGCGGACCCCGGGCCGCTGTCACTCTCACCGACCCCCGTCTGCCGCACCCCTGATTGCGGGGGCGGGTGTCGCTCTTGTTGTACTGGTGGGCACAAATTAACCCTATGCAAGACAAACAACTCTCTACCGAGGAGCTGATCGCCCAGGATGTGGGCGCACGGCTCCCTGCTGGTGCCATGGGTGGCATCATCACCCTGCTGGCGCTGGCCTGGTCACTGTTCCAGCTCTGGATCGCCTCGCCGCTCCCCTTCATGCTCGGCTTTGGCGTGCTCAATGACACCGAAACCCGCTCCATTCACCTCACCTTTGCCCTGCTGCTGGCATTTCTGGTGTTTCCGGCGTTTCGCACCTCACCGCGAGATCGGGTCCCCTTTAGCGATATCGCCCTCGCCCTGATCGCGGCCGGCGCGGCCTCCTACCTCTTCGTGATGTATCAGGCACTGGCCCAGCGACCGGGCAACCTCACCACCGCCGATCTGGTGACGGCCTGTATCGGCATACCTTTGCTGCTCGAAGCGGCGCGTCGTGCGCTGGGGCCGGCGCTGGCGGTCATCGCCATCGTCTTTCTCACCTACAGTCTGGCGGGCTCCTGGATGCCGGGGCTGCTGGCCCACCGCGGAGTGAGCTTCACTGCGCTGGCCAACCACCAGTGGATCACCACCGAGGGGGTTTTTGGCATCGCCCTCGGCGTCTCCACCAGCTTCGTCTTCCTGTTCGTGCTGTTCGGCGCCTTGCTGGAGCGGGCTGGTGCCGGCCACTACTTCATCCAGCTCGCCTTCAGCCTGCTGGGTCACCTGCGCGGCGGCCCGGCCAAGGCGGCGGTAGTTGCCTCCGGCCTCACCGGCCTCATCTCCGGCTCCTCCATCGCCAACGTAGTCACTACCGGCACCTTCACCATTCCCATGATGAAGCGGGTGGGGTTCTCGAAAGAGAAGGCGGGCGCAGTTGAAGTGGCCTCCTCGGTCAACGGCCAGATCATGCCGCCAGTGATGGGGGCTGCGGCTTTCCTGATGGTCGAATACGTGGGCATCCCCTACGTGGAGATCATCAAGCACGCCTTTCTGCCTGCGGCCATCTCCTACATAGCGCTGCTCTACATCGTCCATCTGGAGGCGCTCAAGCTCGGCATGCAGCCCATCGGCAACCATCAGCCGAAACCCTGGCTGCACCGTCTGACCGGTTTTGCCTTTGGCGCGGCCCTCATCAGCGGACTGTCGATGGCGGTCTACTATGGCTTGGGCTGGCTCAAACCGGCGCTGGGCGACTATGCCCTGCCCGGTATCGGCCTGCTGCTGGCCATCGCCTATCTGGGTCTGCTGAAGATCGCAGCCAGCAATGATCCCCTGCCGACGGAAGATCCGGACAAGCCCCTTGAAGAGTTGCCCAACACCCGCACCGTGCTGCTCTCCGGCCTTCACTTCCTGCTGCCGGTCGTGGTGCTGGTGTGGTGCCTGATGGTGGAGCGCCTCTCGCCCGGCCTTTCCGCCTTCTGGGGTACCGTGATGCTGGTGATTATCCTGCTGACCCAGCGACCGCTGCTCAACTGGCTGCGCCGCGACGGCAAGCACGACTACGGCAACTTCAACGACGGCATTGTCGATCTGCGCGAGGGACTGGTTGCCGGTGCCCGCAACATGATCGGCATCGGTATTGCGACCGCTACGGCGGGGATCATAGTCGGTGCCGTCTCCCAGACCGGCGTCGGGCTGGTACTGGCGGATCTGGTGGAGATGCTCTCCATGGGCAATCTGCTGCTGATGCTGCTGCTGACCGCCCTGCTCAGCCTGATCCTCGGCATGGGGCTGCCGACCACTGCCAACTACATAGTGGTCTCCAGCCTGCTGGCGCCGGTAGTGGTGACGCTCGGGCAGCAGAACGGGCTGATCGTGCCGCTCATCGCGGTGCATCTGTTCGTCTTCTACTTCGGCATCATGGCGGATGTGACGCCACCGGTGGGTCTGGCTTCCTTTGCGGCAGCCGCCGTGTCAAAAGGGGATCCCATCCGTACCGGTCTCACCGCCTTTTACTACAGCCTGCGCACCGCAGCGCTGCCGTTCCTCTTCATCTTCAATACTGACCTGCTGCTCATCAACGTGGACTTCGCCCACGGGGTGCTGATCTTCATTGTGGCCACCATTGCCATGCTGATCTTCGCCGCGGCGACTCAGGGCTACTTTCTGGTGAAGAGCCGCTGGTACGAGAGCATCCTGCTGCTGCTGGTCGCCTTTACCCTGTTCCGCCCCGGCTTCTGGATGGATCTGGCCCACGATCCCTATCGCCAGACACCGCCTGCCCAGCTGGCCCGGACCATGGGCGAGGTGGAAGCGGAAAGTCCCCTGCGCGTCCGGGTCATGGGAGAGGATGCGGTCGGCAAGCCGCGCCAGTTCACCCTGCTGGTGCCCGTACCGGAAGGGGCCACGGGTGAAGAGCGGCTGGCCAATCTGGGGCTCACCCTCTATGAGCAGGATGGCAAGACGCTAATCGACAGCGTCGCCTTCGGCAGCCCGGCCGCCGCCATGGGGCTGGAGTTCGATCAGGAGATCCTGGCCGTCAAGGCGCCGACCGACCGCTGGCGCAAAGAGCTAATGTGGATCCCGGGCTTCCTGCTGTTTGGCGCCATCATCTGGCTACAGCGCCGCCGCGTGACGGTCAGCGCAGGCTGATGGATTCCCGCATCTGTATGAGAAACGAGAGAGGGCCGCGACAGCGGCCCTCTTTTTTGAAGCGCTGATACCAGGGGATAACCCCCGCCTTCAGCCAGAAAAAAAGTGGGGTGACATATCCATGTCACCCCCTCGCAAATAAGCATGTTCCATATTGGAATCCGGTCGTCGCGGGCGCCTCTCCGAACCTCCCGAAAGTTCGCTACCCATCAGAAGTCAGCGCCAGTTGCAGCGATACAAGTGGCCAGCAACCCGTTACAACCCTCTTCCACACGGCAGCAAGCCACCGTGTTTGTCCTTGCAACTGAAATATTACGCAGAAAAACAAAATAAAAAACGATTTTATGCCCAATCCATTCACATGTCGGTACAAAAAACAGCCTTATCACCACCATGAACTGGTTATAAAACAGTTAGATAGACTCGGTTATGGCTATTCACCCGCGATGTGCATCGGCAAAGGCCTACACGCCTTTGCGAGATCTCGCACAAAAAATGGTCAGCTCACAACCAGCGATGCAGTGGCAACCAGTCGCTGAGCCTGGCAACCAGACGCCGTGACCACCCTTCCGCTTTGCGTGGTTCACCCTGCCCTTGCCACTGCAACAACCACGCCTGCAACTGCTTGCAGATGGGCGCACACTCCAGCTGCAACATCAGTTCGGTATTGAGAAATAGCGAGCGGGGATCGAGGTTGAGGCTGCCAAACAGGGCGCGCTCCTCTCCCAACAGGATCAGCTTGGCGTGCAGGCTGCCTTGCCCTTCATCAAACTCGCACAACCGGATCCCCTGACGCAGCAACCAACCCCTGTGACGCTGGTAGGCTCCATGCACCAGCGGCACATCCGTGCTGGCCAACGAGTTGGTGAGGATCTCGATCACCACTCCCTGCCGACGCAACCGCTGCAAACGGCGCCGAAAACCGCCCGTGAGGATCAGATAGGGAGTCACCATGCGGAGCGTGGAAGGAGCCTCAGCCAACTGTCGCCAGAGCTGGCGAGCGGTCACCGGGCGGGAAACCAGCCCTTTGCCGGGGCGGTCAAACCAGACCTCGGCCCGACCGGTATGCCATGCAAGCGCAGGCTCGTTGCCGTCAAACAGGGAGGCAGGCAGATCATAAACGGCAGCGACCGCGGGATCCGCCATGGTGAGGAGGAAATCGTTGACCACACGAATTTCGGCGGGCTGCAATCTTCGGCGCAACAGATGACGGATAGGGTGGCTCCAGCGGCTCTGCCAGAACTGGGCGAAACCCGCCATCATCTGCTCGCAAATAGCCCCCTGACAGGCAAGATCGAGATCCACGAAAGGAGCTTCCGGATCCAGCCCGAAATAACGATCACCAATATTGCGGCCACCGATAAGCGCCAGCTTGCCATCCACCAGCAGCAGCTTGTTGTGCATCCGGTGATTGATGCGACGAAAGGTGAAGATCCCCTCCAGCAGCAGGGCCAGCGGCCGCCAGCCCCTTAACCAGAAGGGGTTGAACAGCCGCACTTCGATACCGGGACAGTGAGCCACCATCTCCAGAAAGCGGTTGTCCCCGGCATAGAGATCATCCACCAGCAGCTGTACCCTGACTCCGCGCCGGGCGGCATGGAGCAGCTCACCCAGCAGCAGCTTGCCACTGCTGTCCTCCTCCCAGCTGTAGTACTGCGCCTGGATCTGCTCGCGGGCGGAGCGGATCCAGTGGCAGCGCACCTTGAGCGCCAGGGCCGGGTCGTCGATCAGGGCAAAGGATCCGGGGATCATCTTGTCATCCTGCTGTCATGGCCAGGTGTCATAACGCAGCAAGCCTCTTCGTATATCGACACTTTGAGTATCTCGAAACAGGGAGTTGCTATGGAACTGCACGATACCCCTATGCTGCGCTATCTGGGCCAGCTCCACCAGCCGGATCAAACACCCGGCACCGAGTCGGCCCACTGGTTCTTGCTGCACAGGGATGGTGGCTGGCCGCTACCGACCACGCCGGAGGCTCAGCCGGTCAATCGGCTTATGGTTGAGCCGCTTCGATAGCCGCAGCCTTGCCCTCGATCTGGGGCAGGCTGAAGCGATAGCCAACATAGTACTTGTAGATAGTGCCGACATAGTTGATCGGCCCCTGCCCCACCTCGTTGGCCACCAGCTGATCCACGTTGCCGAACCAGACATTGGGATCCAGCCCCAGCCTGCCCGCCTTGTCCCGCAGGGCCTGAACCCGGTTCGGCCCGGCATTGTAGGCAGCAAGCGCAAAGAGGTGGCGGTTGAGCAGATCCAGATTGGGATCGTTGAAGTAGGTATCGAGGATCAGGCGCAAGTAGCGGCAGGCCGCCTCGACGTTGCCATCCAGCGTCGTCAGTCTGGCCCCCGTGATATTGACCTCGCGACCGGTGCTGGGCAGCAGCTGCATGATGCCGACAGCCCCCTTCTCGGAGCGGATAGCGGGGTTGAGACCGGACTCCTTGTATGCCAGCGCTGCCAGCATCAGCCAGTCCAGCTCGTACTGCTTGGCATACTTCTCCAGTACCTTGCGAATGGTTGCCAGCCGCCCCATGGGGTCAGGTGCCAGTATGTTGCTCATCTGGTCGCTGCGGGCCAGCAGGCGGCGCAGGGTCATGTCGCTATAGAGACTGTTGCGACTGGCCCCCGCCAGATAGCGGTTGACCGCTTTAAGGAGGTCGGGGCTGTTCTTGCGCAGCGCCCAGGCACTGGTGCCCTTGCTGCGCAGGGGGATCAGCTTGTGCGCCTTGAGGCCTGAGATCATCCCCCCCAGCCAGATCCGCCCCTTGTAGCTGTCGGTCACCGTCAGCGGAATGATGCCGGCCGCCACCATCTCCAGCAGATCGCCATCCTGCAGATACTCGGGCACTGTCTCGATATAGACAGGAGGCAGCCCCAGCTCGCGAAACAGCCAGTTGAGCTGGCGCAGACTCTCGCAATAGCTGGAGCTGGCGCGCACCCAGACCCGCCGGCCGGAGAGCTGGGTAATGCGGTTGAAGGCGGGTAGCGTATTCTGGCTGACCACCCACTCCTCGATGGAGGAGATCAGCGGCCGGGAGAAGGTCACCTGCTCGCGCCGGGTGGGAGTCACCGTCATATTGGCCGCCACCAGATCGCCGCGCCCCTCCGCCAGATAATCGAGCAGCTTGTCCTGCCGAACCGGGATATAGACCACCTTGAGCGGCACCTTCTCCCTGGCAAGATAGGTCTTGTTCAGCCAGCGCTCGAACCCTTGCAGCTGATTGACCAGAATGCCGTACTGGGCACCCTTGTCGAGGAAATAGAAGCCGCGCTCATAGACCACCAGAGCCCTGAGTTCGCGCTTTTGCAAAATGGATTCGAGATCCCCGGGTTGGGGAAGACGCTGAGGCTTGAGATCGGCCGCCAGCAGAGGGAGAGACCAGAGAGCCAGCAGGCCCCAGATCCAGTGCCGCATCATGATGTTGTCGCCTTCTGTTGGCCGACTCGCGCCGGGCAAAACCGTCTGTGGGATAGAGTAACTATAGAACGCAGACCCACAGCAGAAGGGTCAACACGGCAGGACTGGCCTGCCGCGTCATCAGAGGGCTCAGATAGAGCGGGCCCGCATTTCGAAGATCAGTTTTTCGGCGGTGCAGGTAAATTGCAGGCGGGCTTTCAGGATCACGCCGTTGGCGCCCTGGGTCAGTTCACTGCTGCTCTTGGCTTCGGCAGTCACCTGCTTGGCCAGAGCTTCATAGGCAGCCAGCTTGGCACGGGCATCAGCCTCGGCAGCGGCTTCGATCACCAGTTCCATCACATCATCGCCTTCACCGATGATGGTGCCGATCTCGGCAAAACAGCCACAGCTGTCGCAGGTTTCGTTCAGTTCAACTTTCTCGTCAACAGACATACTTTACTCCTACTGCTTATTTCGGATGATTTTCATCGTCACGCATGGCTTTACGAAAATCCCTGATGGCGGTTCCCAGATCCTCACCCGCACTGGCCAGACGCTTACTGCCAAACACCAGCACAACCACCAGCAAGAGGATCAACATGTGCCAGATATGAATTCCACCGAGTCCCATAGGGATGCTCCTCAAAGAGAGATATCTATCAGTTGTATCAAAACAGAGCGCAAGAATTGTTGGGCAAAATCAAGGCGGGTGCAAGTGAGCAAATAAATCACTACAAAAAATAGGGCGACCCGAAGGTCGCCATATTGATTGTGCTACGTGTCCCCTCAACCGCTACATCCTGTACCAGTGGCTCATCCGAGCCAGAGACAAATTGAGGATAAGATCGCCAAGATATGAAAACAAATGGTATAAATTCATCTTAGAATTGAAGAGGATTCATATCGTGCTGCTGGAACAACTGGGTCGCATCGACCTCAATTTGCTGATTATCCTGCAGGTTCTGCTGGAGGAGCGCAACGGCAGCAAGGCGGCCAGACGACTGCATTTGAGTCAGTCCGCCGTCAGCAAGGCGCTCGGCCGACTGCGGGAAACCTTCGACGATCCCCTCTTTATCCGCTCCGCTTACGGGCTGGAACCGACCCCCCGCGCACTGGTGCTGCAACAGCAGCTGCAACCCATCCTGCTGTCGCTGGACAACCTGATCCAGCCGCCGGAGTTCGACCCCGCCAACTCGGATCGGGAGTTTGTCATCGCCAGCATGGACAGCGCCTTCACCCTGTTTGCCCCGCTCTACCTGAGCGAGCTGAAGCGACAGGCCCCCAGATTGCGGCTGCGCTATGAGGAGTGGACCGAGCACAGCCTGACCGAGATGAGTCAGGGACAGGTGGATATCGCCTTCACGGTGCGGGAGAACTGTATCGACTCCGACTACCGCCTCGATACCCTGCCTGGCAGCATCTGCCAGCGACTGCTCGCCATCGATGGCCTCACCTGTCTGGTGCAACAGCACCACCCCGCCCTGCAGGAGCCACGCTGGGATCTCGACCACTACCTCAGCTATCCCCATGTCCAGACCTACTGCGAAGGGCGGGATCGCTGGATGCTGGATCACAAGCTGGCAGAGCACGATCTCTACCGGCGTATCGAGGCGAGTGTTCCCTCATTCGAAGCAGCGCTGCGGATGGGTATGCACTCCGATATGATCGTCACCCTATCCAAGCTCTATGCCCGTCACGCGACCCAGGTCTACCCACTGTTGCAACTGCCGCTGCCCATCGAGCTGGACAGCATCTCGCACCTGCTTATCTGGCATCAGCGTCATGAGGAAGATCCCGGCCATCGCTGGCTGCGGGAAACTCTGCTGACCCTGATCCTGAGTCAGCTGGAGTCACGCGCCGATCAAGGCGCGCCCGTTACCTGCAAGTAGTGGTGAACCCCGTCCAGCAGCATCTGGACCGAGATCATCACCAGCAGCATCCCCATCAGCCGCTCCACCGCAGTGAGTCCACGCTCACCCAGCAGCTTGTTGAATACCTCGTAGAACATCAGGATCACCGCGCTGGCGGCCCATGCCATGAAGAGCGCCAGCGACCAGTCCACCATGCGGGTGGGCTCCTGATTGGCCAGCAGCATCAAAGAGGCGAGGATCGAGGGGCCGGCGATCATCGGGATCGCCATCGGCACCAGGAAGGGCTCCTCGCCCGCCGCCAGTCCGGTCACGCCTCCTTCACTCGGGAAGATCATCTTGATGGCGATCAGGAACAGGATGATGCCGCCGGCAATGCTGACCGCTTCCTGTCGCAGGTTGAGGAAGCCGAGGATCTGCTGACCGACAAAGAGGAAGAGCATCATGATGGCCAGCGAGAAGAGCAGCTCGCGGATCATCACCTTGCGCCGCCGCTTGGGATCGATATGGCGCAGGATGGAGAGGAAGACCGGCAGGTTGCCCAGCGGGTCCATAATCAGAAACAGCATGACTGCGGCAGAGAAAGTATCCATACAACGCCCGGGCTACGCCTTGAATTGGGAATGGGAGGGGGCGAAATATAGCAAAGGGCGAGAAGTTGAGCGAGCGCCATCACGCGCTCGCCAAGGGGGTTATCCGTGATTGCAGATCTTGTCGGCACGGGTCTGGAAACCCTCGCCTGCTTCGATGAACTTGCCGCGAGCGGCCAGGAAGTCGATCAGCGCTTCGGCATCCATCTCGCTGGCGCTGCAGGTATGAAAACGGGCATCGGCACCGAACCGCTGTGCCATCGCCTGCTTGAGGCTGGCACGGGTAAATTGACCATCCTGTTCCAGCATCATCTCCATCACTTCGTGACCATGTACCGATTGCGACATCTTGCACCTCAATAATGAACATATTTAATGTCAATTAAATCCTCTCCCGTCAGGAGGGATCTTGATATAGGCCAATAAATAACGGATTACCCTGCTGCGAGAGTGGCCAGCGACGCCGCTTTGTCGATAATGTGGCAACCCACTGCAGGGATCGCTACACTAGCGCCCCATTTTTGGTCACCGCAGACATTTGATAAGGATATTGGCGCCATGCTGTTCCATGGAGAGGCAAGCAAACCCTGGCAGATCTGGACCCGTCGCCCGCTCTGGCTGAAGACCCTGATCGGCATGCTGACCGGGGTCGCCCTTGGCGTCGGCTTCGAGGAGCAGGCTCAGCTGCTCAAACCCATCGGCGTGCTCTTCGTCAACACCATCCAGATGCTGATGGTGCCCCTGATCTTCTGCTCGGTTATCGCCGGCCTCACCTCACTGCTCAAGGGCAAGGCGCTCGACCGCATCGGGATCAAGGCGAGCTGCCTTTACCTCTGCTCCACCGCCATCGCCATCTGCATCGGCCTGATGATGGGCTGGCTGCTGGAACCCGGCATGGGTGCCGACATGGGCCCCTACCAACGACCCGGCATGACCACACCACCGACTCTGGCCAGCGTGCTGAGCCATCTGGTGCCGAGCAATCCGGTCGAGGCGATGGTGGACAGCAAGATCCTGCAGGTGATCGTCTTTGCGGTGGCACTGGCCGTAGCACTCAATGCCTGTGGCCGCCGCGGTCGCCCCGCTATCCTCTTCTTCACCTCGCTGGCGGAGGGGATGTTCAAGCTGACCCAGATGGTGATGGCGCTGGCCCCGTACGGCGTCTGTGCCCTGATGGCCTGGATGACCAGCAAATATGGCATCGACCTGCTGCTGCCCCTGCTCAAGGTAATCGGCGCCGTCTATCTCGGCTGTCTGCTCCATGTACTCGGGGTCTACAGCACCCTGCTGCTCCTGTTGGCGCGGCTCAATCCGATCCACTACTTCAAGAGCATCGTCGATGCCCAGGCAGTGGCCTTCACCAGCAGCTCCAGCAGCAGCACCCTGCCCATCAGCCTCGCCTGCGCCGAGAAGCGGCTCGGGGTCTCACCCGCCATCACCGCCAAGGTGCTGCCCATCGGCGCCACCATCAACATGGATGGCACGGCGCTCTATCAGGGGGTCACAGCCCTGTTTGTGGCACAGGCATTTGGGGTGGATCTGCATCTGGTGGACTACCTGACCATCATCAGCATCGCCACCCTGGCCAGTATCGGCACCGCAGGCACTCCGGGCACCGGGCTGATGCTGCTGACGCTCACGCTGACCGCGGTCGGACTGCCGCTGGAAGGGGTTGCACTGATTGCGGGGATTGACCGGGTGCTCGACATGGCGCGCACCGCGGTCAACGTCTCGGGGGATATTCTGGTTTCCGTACTGATCGCCCGCAGCGAAAACGAGCTGGATCTGGCGACCTATCACGATGAACACGCCGGGGAAGATATCGACGTCCCCCTGCGCTAGGGAGGATCAGCTGTCGTGGGGATCGTGATGGCAGCGCCAGCACACTTCGAAGTTGGCGCCGTTCTCCTCCCCGCACTGACCGCACAGCCAGCCGTTACCCTGGCGCTGCTGATAGCGTTCGATCACCCGCCCTGCCTTGCTGCGATCCTCGGCGCGCACCATCAGGGTCACCTGCAGCAGATCCGCCGCCAGTTCGCCAAAGGCCCCTGACAGGCCGTCGCCATTGAGGCGTACCGGCACCCCTTCCGCCTCCAGCGCCCCCTTGAGAGCATGAGCCTCCAGAGTGTGAGAGGCGCGATAGAGATTGATCCAGTTATCCATAGCTCCCCCTTACAGCAGCTTGTCGATGCCGAACTCGGCCCCGTTCTCCACCATGAAATCGATGAACGCCCGCAATTTACGCGGCATAAGTTGTCGCTCCGGAAACAGCAGGTAGATCGACACCTTGGGTTGCTGCCACTCTGGCAGCACCGCGACCAGCTCGCCACTGGCCAGCTCCTCCTGACAGAGCATGGCCGGGATCGAGGCCAGTCCGAGACCCGCCTTCGCCGCCTCGCGGGCACAGGTAATATTATTGACCCGAAAACGGGAGGGAGGGTCAACCAGCACCTCTTTGCCATCCAGCTCGAAACACCAGTGGGAAGCGAGAAAGCCGTTGCTCACCGTCACCCGCTCATGGTTGGCCAGATCCTCCGGCCGCTTGATCGCCGGGCTGCGCGCCAGATAGGCCGGACTGGCACAGAGCAGCTTCCCGGTGCTCCAGAGGCGGCGCGCGGCCAGATTGGAATCGCTCATATCGCCGATCCGCACCACCGCATCCAGCCCTTCGCTGATGGGGTCAACCACCCGGTTGGTCAGCTCCAGCTCCACCTGCAGGCCGGGATAAGCCTGTAAAAACTTGGCGACCAGGCGCCCGACCACCAACTGACCCGTCTCGATGGGCACGGCCATCTTGAGAGTGCCGGTCACCTCTTGCTGGCTGGCGCTCAACATCAGCTCCGCTTCCGTCAATGCCTCCACCGCCTTGCTGCAGTGCCGGTAGTACTTCTCCCCCTCCTCGGTCAGGGTGAGCTGACGGGTGGAACGATAGAGCAGCCGCACCCCGAGCCGCTGTTCCAGCTCGGCAATCCGCCGGCTGACCATCGCCTTGGTCATGCCCAGCTCCTGGGCCGCGGCAGTAAACGAGCCCTTGTCGACAATTCGTACCAGAATTAACGCAGCATTGAGGTCCATTGTTGCACCTGTGAAACTGTATATCTCGTGAACCAATACTAATCGAAACAGTCGAGCAGTGTTAGCCTGCGCCCCTTACGTTCAGGAATCTCCAAAATGAGTCAACACAAGAAAATCCCTCTCCTGGCCGCCATGATCCTGGCCCTGCTCGCTCTCCTCTTCTCCGCCTACTGGTATCTCCACGGCCGCTATTTCGAGAGCACCGACAACGCCTATCTCCAGAGCGAGGTAACCGGGATCAGCTCCAAGCTGCCCGGCTATATCAGCGAAGTGCTGGTGACCGACAACCAGCCGGTCAAAGCGGGCCAGCTCATCGCCCGTCTCGATGATCGCGAATACAAGACCAAGGTCGCGGAGGCCGAGGCCGATCTGCGCCTCAATCAAGCAACCGCCGAGAATCTGGCCGCGACCCGCATCCAGCAGCTGAGCCTGATCCAGCAGGCCGAAGCCAAGGTTGCCTCCGCCAAGGCCGAGCAGCTGCGTGCCAGCCAGCAGGTAACCCGGATCAGCCAGCTCAACCAGCGCCACTACAGCTCGCAAGACAGTCTGGATGAAGTGCGGGCTGGTCTGCAGGTCAATCAGGCACAGGCACAAGAAGCCAAAGCGGCCTTGCAGGCAGCCCGCGAACGGCTGCTGGTGCTTGATGCCGAAGCCAAGCAGAACCAGGCCAAGCTCGCCTTGAGCGAAGCACAGCTGGAGCAGGCCAGACTGGAGCTCGGCTACACCGAACTGCGCGCACCGGCCGATGGCATCATCGGCAAGCGCAGCCTGCGGGAGGGGCTCTACGTCCAGTCCGGCATGCAGGTCGCCAGTCTGGTGCCGCTGCAGCAGGTGTGGGTCGAGGCCAACTTCAAGGAGACCCAGCTCGCCCATATGCAGCCCGGCCAGAAGGTCGAAGTGGTGCTTGATGCCTATCCGGATCAGCCGGTCGAGGGGGTCATCGACAGTCTGGCGCCAGCCACCGGTGCCAAGTTCGCCCTGCTGCCACCGGAGAACGCCACCGGCAACTTCACCAAGATTGTGCAGCGGGTACCGGTCAAAATCCGTATCCCAGAGCCGGGTCAGCTCGCCGGCAAGCTGCTGCCGGGCCTCTCCAGCGAAGTGACGGTAGATACCCGTACTCCTGATGCCATGACGGCCGCCAACTGATGGAACCCATTCCACGTCGCCACTGGATCGCGGTCATCGGCGGCCTTATCGGCGCCTTCATGGCCATCCTCGATATCCAGATAACCAACGCCTCCCTGAAGGACATTCAGGGGGCGCTCTCTGCCACCCTGAGCGAAAGCTCCTGGATCTCCACCTCCTATCTGGTGGCGGAGATGATCGCCATCCCCTTGAGTGGCTGGCTGAGCCGGGGGCTGAGCGTGCGCCGTTACCTGCTGTGGACCACGGGCGCCTTTATCGTCTCCTCTGTGCTCTGCTCCTTCAGCTGGAACCTCACCAGCATGATCGTCTTCCGGGCGATGCAGGGCTTCACCGGCGGGGCACTCATCCCGATGGCCTTCTCCCTCATCGTTACCCTGCTGCCGCTGCAGAAGCGGGCAACGGGCATGGCACTGTTCGGTCTCTGTGCCACCTTCGCCCCTGCCATCGGCCCAACCCTCGGCGGCTGGCTCACCGAGCAGATGTCGTGGCACTACATCTTCTATCTCAACGTCCCGCCGGGACTACTGGTGATGGCCATGCTGGCGCACGGGCTGGACAAGAAGGCGGTGGACTGGGAGGTGATCAAGCGGGTCGACCTTATCGGCATCGTCACCATGGCGCTCGGTCTGGGCGTGCTGGAGGTGGTGCTGGAGGAGGGTAACCGGGAGGACTGGTTCGGCTCGACCTTCATTGTGCGCCTGACCATCATCTCGGTCGTCTCACTGGTCTTCTTCGTCATCAGCCAGCTGCTGCGCCGCCACCCGCTGGTCAATCTGCGGCTGCTGCACAACCCGCGCTTCGCGCTGGCCTGCTTCGCCTATCTGATCCTCGGCATGGCGTTGATGGGCTCCATCTATGTGCTGCCGCTCTACATGACCCAGATCCACAACTACAACGCGCTGGAGATTGGCGAAGTGCTGATGTGGATGGGGCTGCCCCAGCTGCTGGTGCTGCCGCTGGTGCCCAAACTGACCCACAAGGTCGATCCGCGCTATCTGGTGAGCTTCGGCTTTCTCATCTTCGCCGTCAGCTGCTTTATGAACGTCAACATGAGTGCCGACTATGCCGGTCCGCAGCTCATTCAGTCGCTCATCGTGCGGGCGCTGGGGCAGCCCTTCATCATGGTGCCGCTCTCCCTGGTCGCCACCGCCAGTCTGAGTCATGACGAGGTGCCATCATCCTCCACCCTGCTCAACGTACTGCGCAACCTGGGGGGCGCCTTTGGTATCGCCATCATAGCGACCATGCTCGACAACGACACCCGCACCCATATGCTCCAGATCGGCAGTACCCTGCCTGCCAGCAGTATCGAGGGACAAACCTATCTGCTGCAGCTGGCCCAGAGCATGATGGCACAGGGTTCCGGCCCCGAGCTGGCCGAGCAGCAGGCCCACGCCATACTCGCCAACACCATCAACCGGGAAGCGGCCATCATGGCCTACAACCAGGTCTTCTACATCATGGGGATCTTCCTGCTGGTCGCCAGCGGTCTGATGCTGCTGCTCAAATCCCCCGCCCCGCGGGCAGCGGATGCCGAGCCGATAGAGGCGTAAAAAAGCAGCCGGGAAATAAAACGAAAAACGGGCCAACGCCCGTTTTTCTTTATCTGTTGCCTGCATTCAACTGCATGGCGTCATCCCGCCAGCGACCCCGCAATCAGGAACTGGGCGGCAAAGTAGCTGCTCATCACCCAGGCTCTGGCGTGGGGGAAGGGGCGGCGGAAACGATCGAGCGCCAACATGCTGTCGGAGAAGAGGAACATCAGGGCACCAGCCAACGCCGCCGCACTGCCCGCGGTGAGCGAAGCGTGCCAGGCACCGGCAGCCACCCAAGCCATGCCAATAATCACCAGCATGTAGCAGAAGACCGGGATCCGCATCTCTCCCAGCTTGCCCCACAACAGGCCAAACACCAGCGCGGCGATGAGCAGGAGCAGCAAGCCATCTACCAGATTGAGCACCAGCGGCCCCTGGGCAAAGCCGACTATGTAGCAGAGGTGCGCGACAAGAAATGCCGCCAGGCCCTGAATAAAGCGGTCGCTTGGCAGCATCAACAGCACATCGCCCGCCAGCGAGAGACAGAGGCCGAGCAGGATCCAGGCGTGGGAACCATCGTGGTCATAGCTCTGATAGCCAAACGCCAGCGCGATGATGAGCAGCATGGTCAGCGGCTTGCTGATATAGAACTGGCGGCTGTCTGAACCATAGGCGGCGCGGATGTGCCACCAACCGGAAGCGATGATCAAGAAACTCAATAACATGCCCTGCTCCTCACCCGTTGCTCGCTGTCATACGGCAACCGTTTTTATATCAGGGTGCAGGGTAACAAATTCCCCCACCGAGTGGCAGGGGGCGGATCAAAGGGTGAGACTAAGCCTAAAGTCTAATTGCCGCGCCAGACCATTCAGGGCATAAGAGACGGGTCTGGAGGATCACCATGGAAGAAGCTATGAAAAACTATCTGCCCGCCATCGATATCATGATGTGCCATCTGGGGATCAGCTTTGAGCAGGCGTGTGAGCAACTGGGGCTCAGCCAGCAGGAGCAGCAGGCTCTGGATCAGTTGCAGCAACAGCAGAGCCAAGCCAACTAGCCCTCCCGTTATTGGATATCATGATGTGCCATCTGGGGATCAGCTTTGAGCAGGCGTGCGAGCAACTGGGGCTCAGCCCGCTGGAACAACAGACCCTGAGCCAGCTGCAAGAGCAGGATCACCCCGAATAAGCCGAGATGCTGGCGCCAAACCGGCGCGCAGGATCCACCAAAGAGAAGACCGCCGAGTGGCGGTCTTCTCTTTTCTGCTTGTTTACACTGGGGCTCTGGCAATACCTGCCAGCAAGCGACTCCAGTTGCGTTTGCTGGCGATGAAACCATCCCGCAAGGCGCGATATTCCAGCTGCACCTTGAGGCGGTCATAGCGCGCCAGCGCCTTGCGCTTGCGCAGCTCAAGCAGCCGCTTGCGACTGGCATAGTAGTGCTGCAACTGCTGACTCAGCTTGGCGTACTCCTCCTGCAGCAGTGCTTGCCACAGCTCGCGATCATCCTGTTTGACGAGCCTTGCCTGCGCCCGTTTGAGCTGCATCTCCAGCCTGGCCTGCTCGATGCGCTCCTCTGGCGATGAACGCAGATCTCTCGCCAGCCCGCACCATGAGGCAAACCGGATCAGCCATTTGGTCGGATCAAACTGCCACCACTGGATACCGTTGCGGTAATCGTTCTCGAACAGATGGTGAAAGTTGTGATACCCCTCGCCGAAGGTGAAAAAGGCCAGGATGCCGTTGTCACGGGCGGTATTGCGATCCGTGTAGGGCTGGCTGCCCCAGATATGGGCCAGCGAGTTGATAAAGAAAGTGGTGTGGTGCGTCATCACCATCCGCAAGACGCCCGCCAGCAGCAACATGCCGAGCAGGTCTCCGTGGATCAGACCAAACAGCAGCGGCAGGCCCAGATTGGTCGCCAGCACCAGCGCCAGATAGTGGCGGTGCTGAAACATGACCACAGGGTTGTTCTGCAAATCCCGCACATTGCTGTAATCACCATATTGCTCCCCCTGATACTCCCGCAGCATCCAGCCGATATGGGAGTACCAGAAGCCACGCCCCGCGCTGTAGGGATCCTTGTCGTTGTCATCCACATGACGATGATGGCGGCGATGATCCGCCGACCAATGCAGCGCCGAGTTCTGCAACGCCAGCGCACCGCCGATGGCAAACAGCCACTGCAACGCCGGATGAGCCTTGTAAGCCTTGTGCGACCAGAGGCGGTGATAGCCCGCCGTGATCGAGAGCCCGCTCAAACAGAACAGCAGCAGGAACGTAGCCCACTGCCAGAGATCGTAACCGTGGCTCATCCCATACCAGGGCACGGCAACCAGCGCCACCAGTCCGGAGAGAGAGAACAACAGGGTATTGGTGAGAATAATCGGGGGTCTAGCCATCTTCTTGCATCCTTTCAGCGAACAGCTGTTAGCCATTTTCCATGGCGACTTCACCAGGGTCAATGGTAAAAAAGTAGGATACAAACCTGATCCTGAGGCGCCTTCGGGTTATCATTTGTCCTCGTTAAGCTGAAGGTGACTGATTTCGTGGGTATTCGCGCTCAACAAAAAGAAAAAACCCGGCGTACATTGATCGATGCTGCATTCAGCCAACTGTGCGCCAACCGGAGTTTCTCCAATCTCAGCCTGCGGGAAGTGGCTCGTGAAGCGGGCATCGCCCCCACCTCCTTCTATCGCCATTTTCGCGATATGGAAGAGTTGGGCCTAACCCTGGTCGATGAGGGCGGTCTGACTCTGCGTCAGCTGATGCGCCAGGCACGCCAGCGCATTGCCGGTGGCGGCAGCGTCATCAGCACCTCGGTGCAGACCTTCATGGAGTTCGTCGAGAACAACCCCAACGTCTTCCGGCTGTTGCTGCGAGAGCGCTCCGGCACCTCGGCCGCATTTCGTCAGGCTGTCGCTCGCGAGATCCAGCACTTTATTGCCGAGCTGACCGATTATCTGGAGGCCACCACCCAGGCACCGCGGGAAGATGCCTATATCCAGGCCGAGGCCATGGTTACCATCGTATTCAGCGCCGGTGCCGATGCGCTCGACATGACCAGTGAAGAGTGCCGGGCACTCTCCGATCGCACTATTCGCCAACTGCGGATGATTGCCATGGGCGCCGAGGTACAGAACCAGAAGCGCCGTGAACCTCACCCATGACCACAGGACGGAGAACGATATGACTGAACAGCTTGTGATCCCCAAAAAACCGCTCGCCATGGCGATGCTGATCGGCATCTGTGGCGATGCGTCTCTGGCGGTGCTGACCAACGCGGTCGTACCCTTCTCCTTCTTCCCGCTGATCGCTCTCTGGCTGGCTGCCTATCAGCTGTTCCAGCACTATCGCCACGAACCCATGGTGGGCAATACCCCCATCTGCACCCTGCTCTGCTTCTTTATCGGCGCCTTCGGTCACTCGGCCCTGCTCAAGGTGCAATACCCGGAGCTTGGCAGCAACTTCTTCTCCCTGATCATGATGTTACTGTTGCTGGCGGTACTCTCCATCAAGCTGGGTCTAAGCATCGGCAAGAAAGAGAAACCCTGATTAGTCGACAAAGTGGTCGCAATCGCTTGATAGATAAAGAAAAGAGGCCTTCCCAACGGGAAGGCCTCTTTGTTTGCGCTACGCAGATTTATCAGGCATGACCACGCCGAGCAAACGCAGCATGGTAACCCTTGCCAGGCGACTCGGCTTTACCATTGATGTCCAGATGGAGGAGGGGGTGGTCAATATGGCCCTTCTCTGTGGGGCTGGAGTCCGGTGATGGGGATGGGTGGCTGCGAGTAATCCAGTACCAATGGTTGCGAATCATCCGGAAAAATGACCGCAATTACATACCAAAAGGAGGGAATAGCGGGCCTGTCAGCGGCCCTCCCTTAGGCAAGAGCCACTGTTCAGTGGCCTCTGGACGCTGAAAACACCAAAGCCCGGTCTGATAACCGGGCTTTGGTGTCTATTCAGGCGTGCAACGCTGTGGCCAACAGGCAAATCGCCCATAGCAAAAAGGCCTTCCCAATCGGGAAGGCCTTCTATT